>DAOTCE010000035.1 GCA_035452965.1 Candidatus Paceibacterota bacterium
AACGGTCATTCAACACCAAGGGTCGAGCGTGAACCCCCAGCGCCAGGCCGGGCCTCACGCTCATTTCATCACCGCCGATCCAGCCAACCGGTTCGCCCTTACCTGCGACCTTGGTTTGGACCAAGTGCTTGTTTATCGCCTGATCCCGCGCAAAGCCGTGCTCGCTGCAAACAACCCGCCCTTTGTCTCCATCAAACCCGGCTCGGGGCCACGCCATCTGGCCTTTCATCCCTCGGGCCGCTTCGTCTTTCTGATCAACGAGCTGGCTTCCACGCTCACCGTGCTCGCCTACGACGCCAAACGCGGCGAGCTAAAGGAGACGCAAACGCTCTCGACTTTGCCGGAGGGTTTCGCCGACAAAAGCACGTGCGCGGGTGTGCAGGTTCATCCCTCTGGAAGGTTCGTGTATGGCTCGAACCGCGGCCATGACAGCATTGTGCTTGGGGAATTCGACACGAATAGTGGCAGGTTGACTTACGTGCAGCATCAGCTCACGCAGGGTAAAACACCACGACATTTCGCCATTGACCCGACGGGCCGGTGGCTGCTGGCGGAGAATCAGGGTTCGGACAACATCGTCGTGTTCCGAGTTGACGCTGAAAGTGGAGGTCTGAGTGCCACCGGGCAGAGTGTCGCCATAGGTGCGCCTGTGTGCGCCGTTTTTGTGCCTGACGAGTAGCCTGCGGAGGGCAGGGACTGGAGCCCTATCAACGCTTTACGTTAATTCTCGGTTCTTCACAGATTTCCGAGAAGAACCTATTTCTTCTTCTTGAACGGACTAAGGAGTCCGTCGGTGATTTGCCGGACAGTGTTGCTGCCCGCGCCCATCGCGGCAGCCGCCGCGCCTTTGCCGAAGTCGGTTGTCGCGCCGGAGACAACCTTGGCAGCCTCCTCCTTGATGGCCGCCAACACCTTTTGCGCCAACTCGCTGGCGGTAATACCGTCAGGACCCTTGCCGAGGTCCGTTAGGCGGATGTCCGGCAAGGGGGTCGTTATGCCACCCAGACCGGTCACACTGCCGCGAACCCTACCGCCGGTAATGATAACCTCGCCCACCTCGAGTTTCTTGGCTGGCTTGGCTTTCTTCGGTTGGGCGGGCTCCTGGGGCCTGGACGATTCCTTCTTTCCGCGGCTGGTGGCCTCCTCAACGTTTGCGAGGATCTTGTCCAGGTTACTGGTCCTTAGAGTGGTCTCGTAGGTGATCTCCGGTCCGTCAACCTTGATGGACCTAATGATTATCTTGTCTGCAAGCAGGGAACTCGGCTTGAGCGCGAGGCTTGCGGTGCCGACTCGGATCGCCGACGGCTCCTGGAACCCCTCGGGATTGCCAACAACGAGACCCTTGATAGAACCAGAACCAGACAGCAAGGACAAGCTGACCGATTGCAGCTTGATGTCCACTTTAGTCACCTTCGGGCCAATGGTCTCGACCCCGCGCTTGATGGCTGCATTCAAAAACAAACCAATCGCCAGAACGGCTAGGATAACCAGCACAATCAGGGCGATAAGCAATCGAATGATACGTTTCTTCATAAGCGAAGCTGACAATAACTCACAGCTTGTCCAACTCGATATTCGAGGAAAATTCCGTCCGCTGCTGCATGTGCTTGCGCAAAAGCCAGCGCCCGGGCACCAGGTCGCACTTGCCCAGAAGCAGGAGCTTTTGCGCCTGCCGCTTGGCCCGCGCGTAATGAAACAACAACCGCCCCCTCCACCCCCCCGGCACGCCGTATTCTCGCCGGATTCGGGCCGTTTCCTGCCCCATGTTGGCCACGATCCGCTGGTCGGCCGATTGGCCGTACTGGTGGTAGCGATAAAGAACGACGTATTCCCGGATATGGCCGACCCGGCACTTGGCTTGCGCCATTCGCATCAGGAATTCCATGTCGCAGGCATTCTTGAAGTCTTTGTGCCGCAACAATCCCAGCCGGTCATATGTCTTTTTGCGCACGAACAGGGCCTGGTGCAGGGCCATGCCGAAGCCGAAGCGCACAACTTGCGGATCCCAGCAAGCCTCCTGCCGCCGGTAGATCTCGCGCCCGGCGCCATCCACAAATATGAAGTCACCGAACAGCGCGTCCCACTTCGCGTTCGCCTCCAGGGCCGCAGCGACCTTCCGAAGGATGCCCTCGCAGTAGCAATCGTCCGCATTAAGGATCCCCACGGCGTCGCCTTGTGCCATTTGAATGCCCTTGTTCATGGCATGGTAGTGGCCCTCGTCCTTCTCAGAAATCCAGCGTAAGCGGGGCCAGTTTCGCAGCACCTCTATGGTGCCGTCGGTCGAGCCGCCATCCACCACGATGTGTTCCGCGTGCGGATAGTCTTGGCGAGCAACGCTCGCCAACGTTTCGCGGATCGTGCGGATGCTGTTCAGCGTCGGAGTGACCACTGAGAGTTGGATCGGCCCGGGCATAGTCTTCATTGCGGAAGACAGGTTCCAGACCAGCAAAGGCGCACAGGCACGCGGTGGATCAAACGATGGGTGGTGAAGAGTGGATTGCTGTGTAAGCTCATTGATCAGCGCGGAACAATGAAATCACGGCGGCTCGCGGGATTAGGCGCTGATCGGCCGATGGATGCTGGGGCGCAGCCGGAACCGGTTGAAGACGACTTTGGGTTGCGGCGCAACCGCCGGCTTGGCAACTCCGCCGTTGAGACTGATGCTCAGCGCCAGCAGGCCCAGAATCATAGGCAGATCTGAATAAAGCGAGCCAAAGACAAGGAAGAAGCTTATGACCTTTGCCAGGAAGAAGGTGAATAGGAAGATATTATATTGATGGAATGCCGGATCGCCGAACTGGTAATTCTGGTATAATACCCGGAGCCCGGCGACCAGGAGCCAGATGAAAGCGATTGCACCGAAAAGGCCAAAGGGCACAAGAACTGACAATGGCCCATTGTGATAGTCGCCAACGAATTCTGCACCCTCTGCTCCCGCACCCCCTTGACTGATCTGCTGCGCTTCTCTGCCGCTAAATGAGTAGCCTTTGCCAACAATTAGGTAACGCGGGATTTGAGGCACCAAATCCCGCCACATTTTCAAACGCCATTCGGTTGACCCTTGGGTATCATACCGCACCATGGGATCGAGTGGCAGTGGCAGGAATGCCAGCGAGCGCTGAAACTGGTACGGCAGCCTCGGCGCAAGCAGAGTGATTAGTCCCCCGCACGTGAACAGAACGAGAATCAGGGGCAGGAACACCCGGGTGTGATGCAATCGCTCCAAATAGAAGAGCACGGCAAAAGTCAGCAGCAGCAAGAAAGCCGTGGTGCGGTAACCACCAGCCATCCCCAACACGACCGACACGAGAAATACGCCCAGTCGCCAGGGCTTTCCCGCCAACAGAATTCCGCGGATGCCATAGCAGGCCAGCATTAGACAATAGAGCGACACGCCGAGCTGGGAAATGCCGAACCCCCGAAAGACAGACGACGTTTGCTCCATCACACTGTTCTGATCCATAAAGGCGGAGAGGCTTGCCACCGGAAATATCAGGAACACGAAATTAAAAGCCGGGCTGATCTTGCCGGGCAAATGTGCTATAGCCATGCTCGCCGCCCCCAGGAAAAACAGCGCCACATAAAGCCCTGCCCTCTTCGGGGGAATCCGACGGTGAATGATGGCAAAAAAACCTATGGCTGCCGCCAGAATCATGAAATATCGCCTGCCCCCGTAAGTGTCCCCGCCAAAAACCCTGGCTCCAAAGCCGCCCGTCAACCGCGCGGTTATCAGGACCACGGCGGTGAAGAAAAGGAGCGGACGGGTGATCGTGGGAGCCTGGAGAAATGTCAACCTGCGATTGAGGGTATATTGCAGGATGGAGATACCAAGACTGACCGCGGCCAGCCCCATCCATAGCTGCGGCCTGCCTGGAATGAAGAAAAGCATCGCCGTGCTATTCCAAGCGGCAATCAGCCAGGGGTGGTGCCAGCGCAACAACAGCGGAAGGATCAGGATGAAGAACACCACCCCCACCACGCTGACAGTGGTGAAGTCCAACGGATTGGCCAGCAAGTAGCCCAGCACCACCGCCAGCGGCAGGCAAAGCCCATAGATGAGGAGCGAACGAAAAAGTGCCGATGCGTTAGACATTGAACAGCCGTGCCCGTTGCGCGTTACGCCTTAATATACTCCGTACTGAATTCCATGCCAGCAGCGGATTGCTCCACCTGGGCAGCGGGCGCCCCCGCTCCATTCAGGGCTACACTTAGCCCCAACAAGCCCGCAAAAATCGCCATGTCCGAATGCAACGCACCGAAGAAGAAGATGAAGAAGACTACCTGGGCAGCGAACGCCGCCAGCAACAACCGATTCACAGTACGCAGTGCCGGGTCGCCGAATTTAGCGTTGCGATACATTACTCGCAGCGCTGCGATCAGGAACCAAGCGAAAGCAAGCACTCCGTAGAGGCCAAAGGGAATCGCGATCGAAAGCGGGCCATTGTGATAGTCCCCGACGAGTATCGTTCCGGTATGAATCTCGGGGCCGCCTCCAATGTCATACGCTGTATAAAATTCACGCGCATCAAATCCCCAACCCTTGCCGCGGAACAAGCGTTTGGGCACCTCGGGCAGGAGTTCTTTCCACATCGTCAAACGCCATTCGACCGTGGTGGCAGCGCTTTCCTCTGCCCTATAGTCGAACTTGCCCGGCAGGAAACTCAGCGCACGCTGTGCCATAAGTGGAAGCTTCTGCGCTTGAGGCAAAACGAGCAGACCTCCCATGAGCACCACTCCCAGCAACACCGGCAAATAGCGGGTGCGATGCAGCCCCTCCAAAAAAAACAAGATCGTAAACGTCAGCGCGGCCAGCACAACAAAGGAGCGAAACCCGGATGACAAACCCGCGCCCAGCGCCACCACGAACAGCAGCAGCCGCCAAGGCCGGCTCACATCCAGCAACCCGCGCACGCCTACGCGCGCGAGCAAGTAGCTGCAAACAGCCCCCCCCGCCAAAAAGAACCCATAGAACCGGACCGGGGTCGGAGACAAACTTAGCGGAGCTTCCTGCGCGAACGAATTCAGCGAGGTCTGAGGTGCAAGAAACAACCATAAGTAATCAACCTGTCGGCCGGCCAGGCCCGCAAACTCACTCACCGCGTAAGTCAAAGCCGAAAGGAAAAACAAGGCCACATACACTGCGGCTCGCCCCAGTGGGATGCGCCGGCTGGTAAGGGCGAAATACCCGGCGACTGCCGCCAGGAAAAAGAAGTACTTCTTTCCGCCGTACTGGTTACCGCCTAACGTAAGAACGCCGAATCCACCAGTGCTCACGCCGGTCACGACCACCACTGCTGTCAGAGCCAGCAATGATTTGGTTATCGAGGGTTCAATGACAAACCGCGCATTGGGGCTGACAGCCCGGCTCAACACAGCAAACAGCAGAGCAATGAACGCCATGTAGGACCACATGGGAATTCGACCGGGTAGAAATGCCAGGCAGAACGCCGCGTTCCAGCCCAGTACCAGCATAGGGTAATACCACTTCATCATTAGCGGGAGCGACAGCACTACCAACACCAGGACCACCACCGCCAAACTGCCCAACTCCATCGGCTCAGCCACAAAATAGCCCAGCAGCACCGCGAGCGGCAGTGATAATCCCATGATCAGGTGGGACTTGGGTATGTTTATCGCATTCGCCATTTCGCCGAATCAGGAGACCAAAGTTCGAGCCCGCACGCAACCCTTTTCCACCACCAGTCCTGTCCCGCGGGCGCGGCGGCGGAATGCCAGAATGTCCCCCTCCTCCAGCGGGCCCCCAGCGCGCAGCAGTTGTCGCTTGTGCCGCTCCACCCCAGCCTTACAATGAGCCCAATCAACTGATGAGTATTCTTGCGACGCTGAGCGTGAAATTGCATCACATCTCCGCCTTCTGGAGATTGCGGCAGCATTTCAACAATCCCTGGCTGATTGCCGGCCTTAGACTCGGCCTGCTCAAGATGGAATATTTTCCGTACAGGATCAGCAAAGACTCCCACAGTTACGTGCTGCTGGGCCGCCCGAGGACCGGCTCCTCAACCGACTTATTCGTACTGCGCGAGGTCCTTGCGGAAGAGACTTACCGCGACGTGCTTCCACTCCTGCCCGACAGGGCCTTGCGCGTGGTGGACATCGGCGCGAATCTCGGCGCCACCACGATCTGGCTTTCGCGAAAGGTCCGCCTGAAGCAGGCATTCTGCTTTGAGCCTGAACCTGATTCCTTCCGCTTGCTGCGCTTCAACCTGGCCAAGAACGGTTGTAGTTGCGCCTGCGCCATTCCAAAGGCGGTGGGCGGCAAGTCTCGCACAGCGCGCATGGTGCTGGACGAGCACAGCCCCGGCGGCACGAATATCTATGCCACGCCCGCCGACAACCAGGCGTCGATCGGCAGTTCGATCGAAGTCGTTGCCCTCAGCGAATGGCTCCGCGAGACACCGGATCAGTTCGACCTGCTCAAGATGGACTGCGAGGGAGCCGAGTGGGAAATCGTGCGCAACACTCCAGCTTCTGAACTTGCGCGTTTTGGGGCGGTGGCGGCTGAGATCCACGAAGATCCCGAGAGGCAACAACCTGTCGAGAGTTTCGCGGAACTGATCGAAAGCCGCGGGTTTAAGACCATCCGCTGGGACCGTAAAAGTGCGGGGCTTTATTTTGGAATTAGGGATTCTGAGCGGAAAGCATGAATCCCGCTCCTTCTCGCAGTGCGCATTTCGATGTCGGCACCGTGCATTGGCCAATATCTCCCTGAGTTGTGTCTTCCACCACGGCCCCTGCAGGCTGGCTCCGAGATCACCTGAATATCGGGTCCTCGATCTGCGCCAAGCCGGAAACGATGAATCGCTGCCGCCCCTGAGCGCGGCGGTGCCTGAAATCCGCCGCCAATAATCCCACCGCATGCCTCGCCAACTCGATCCCAAGCGAAGCCCGTCTTCCTCTTGCGCCGTAGTACGCATGCGCGGCCAATTGCAGCCATTCGTCCCTTAGCCCGCCCTTCCACTTCAGCGCCGCCGCCTGCCGCAGCCAGCGCCGGTAGAGAGTCCGTCCCCACCAGCTCCAACTCTTCGCGGCCCACTGTGAGAACTGCGCTGCCGTCCGCAACGCCACCACTGGCACCAACCGCACCTCAGCCCGGCGCACGAAGTCTTTTTCCGGCGCACAACTCAGCGAACTGGAATGGACCCGGTATTTGATCAGAATCTGCGGGTCCCATATCAAATCGAGACCCGTCGCCGCGTGCAGAACCCAGAGGAACCAGTCGGGCGAATAGGCCCACTCCCAGCGGTAGAAGGAAAGCACCTGCCTGGTCACACTGGCGCGCACCAGCGTGGATGGCTGGTTGATGACGTTGTGCTCCAAGAGCACCTCCAGGCTGCGGGGCGGACAGAGTTGCGTGGGGAGATCTAGTAAGCCGGGGCCACGCTGAGGGGGGTTCCCGGACTCGTCAATCAACTCCGGCGGACCGTGCACCAGACAGGCTTGACGATTTGACTCCATAACCTCCACCCGCCTCTCCAGGAACGAAGGATGAAGCACATCGTCCGCCCCCGGGCAACACCAGTATTCTCCTTTCATGGCGGAGAGCAAAAGGCCCCACGCCACGTTCAGGCCCCGGTTCGGTTGCCATTGCAGCAGACGAAAACGCGTGTCGCGAAGGAAAGGAGCCGCCACGGCGGCGGTGTCGTCGGTTGAGCCGTCGTTGCCGATGAGCACCTCGTAGTGCGGGTAGGTCTGGGCCTGGATGGACTCGCATAACTGGGGTAGATAGCGGGCCGCATTGTATGCCGGCACCAAAATGCTGACCAATGCCGAGTGGGAACTCATAGAAGAGACCTCGGTCTGTCAGGGACAACTTTCCATCGGACCTCTGACTTCCACCCCAACCAACCGCCTCGCAAGTCACGACACACCCGCTCTTGATAGAAGTGCCTTAGGATGCGGAGGGCCAGTTGGTTACTCATGTGGCATTAGCTGTACTCGTGTGCATGATGGAATGCCTCCCGCCTCCGGACAACTTCTTTTTTGGGAACCCCAACCACTCCGCCAGCCCAAGTCGGGTGTTCCACCCGAGACACACCGTATCCTCACCGGATCCACACCAGATACACACCGTAGATACAAACGTAACATCTCGGAAACTCCTGGAGCTAAGTCGCTGTCGTTTGTCCACTTACAACAGAATAGCGCCCCGTCAGGCAAAAGCGACGGCTTTACTTTGTGCCAGCTATGACTACAGTAGTAAACACGATAGCCGTAAGTGCATATGCAGCTGTGGACTTGGATTGGAGTGATAAACGCGAACATCACTCGTGAACAGCACCAGCACCGCAGAACTGTATGTTTGCAATTGCAGGCCGACCTCGAAGTGGCAGGGTTCCAATAGACTGGCACCATGTTCGGGTAGCTGGGATACACAAGCTGTAATGACTATGCGCATGAGGATTTCCACATTGTGGATAGATTCAGAAAAGGGTGACAGAGCCGCTAGTTTGATCAATTTGTCTCAATCGGTAACGTTGTAGTTCGCGGAATATTCATTTCTTGTGATTCTAATGAGTATTGTGAATTCAAGGCTGGCTTGCGTTGTCATTTGGGAGATGAGAGGTATGTGTTTTGACCGTATTTGTGCTTATAATACTGGTAGGTAATCATGTAAACGGTGTGAATTTCATCAATAAATGCGCTCATTTGGCTGGAAATCACACACTACAGCTTTAGTTAACGTTACCGAAACAAAATTTGTGTGATCTCGTTCATCGAATCCACCAAGTTAGATGTTTGTATTCCCGAAACATTATGATGTCATAGTCGTCGGGGCTGGCCATGCCGGAGTTGAGGCTGCACTAGCCGCAGCTAGGATGGACTGCAAGACACTGCTGCTCACGATAAACGCGGATACGGTATGCCAACTATCCTGCAACCCCGCGATCGGTGGCATCGCTAAAGGCCATCTGGTCCGAGAGATTGATGCGCTCGGCGGCGAGATGGCCAAGACGACCGACGTAACCGGATTACAGTTCCGAGTCCTTAACCGCAAGAAGGGACCGGCTGTCTGGGCACCGCGCGCGCAGTGTGACAAGAAGGCATATCAGTTCAGGATGAAATGGGTCTGCGAGCGGCAGCCGAACCTCGATCTAAGGCAAGCCAAATGTTCCAGGCTCCTCCATAAAGACGGCCAGGCTTACGGCGTCCAGACAAACTTGGATGTCCAGTATCACGGCACCACCGTAATTCTCACCACGGGCACATTCTTGAATGGCCTGATGCACATCGGCCAGAATCAACAACATGGCGGACGTTCCGGAGAAGCGACTGCGGAGGATTTGTCGAATTCTTTGCGAGATGCAGGGCTGGAGCTTGGCCGACTAAAGACGGGCACCCCACCGCGCCTGCTCCGTCGTTCAATTGATTTCTCCCAAACTGAATTGCAGCCCGGAGACACTCCAGTACCCTTCTTCACTCACTGGAAGGATGATTTGTTCCACGTGGAACAAAGCGTGGAGATTGAACCCCGCACAGAGGAACCCCCAGAAGAGATTTCCGCGTTCCACGTGGAACATTCCAAGGAATACCCACCCAATTCCGTGCTGGAGCGCCTTGGCGGACAACTCCCATGTCACATCACCCACACCACCAAAGCAACCGCCGACCTAATCCGGGCCAATTTGCACCGATCTCCACTTTACGCCGGGGCAATCCAAGGAATCGGCCCGCGTTATTGCCCGTCCATAGAAGACAAAATCGTCAGGTTCGCGCACAAGGAATTTCATCAGGTATTCCTGGAGCCCGAAGGCATTAGCACAGACGAGATTTACGTTAACGGGCTTTCCACCTCCTTGCCATTCGATGTTCAGGTAGAGTTGGTCCGCACAATGGTCGGCTGTGCGGATGCAGAGATTTTGCGCCCTGGCTACGCCGTAGAATACGACTTCTGCTACCCAACCCAACTCTACCCGTCGCTTGAGACTAAGGCCTGTCACAACCTCTACCTGGCTGGCCAGATCAACGGCACATCAGGATATGAAGAAGCAGCCGCTCAAGGATTGATGGCCGGGATAAACGCAACACGGCGCACCCGAAATCTCGATCCTATCGTGCTCAGGAGAAACCAAGCCTACATCGGGGTCCTGATTGATGACCTGGTGACGAAGGGCACCACCGAGCCTTACCGTATGTTCACCTCCCGTGCCGAGCACCGCCTTCTCCTGCGTCAGGATAACGCCGATGCCCGCCTTTGCGCTCTGGGCTATGAAGTTGGCCTGCTGCCAAAACGCCATTACCTCCAATTCAAAGCCAAACAGGAGGCCATCGAAACCGAAGTCGCACGCTTGCACAGCACGCACCGCAACTCACAGTCCCTTGCCCAGTTGCTGCGCCAGCCAGGAACCAGATACACTGATATCATTTATACTAATACATTGTTATCAGATAACGTAATGCAAGGTGTGGAGATCGCCATCAAGTATGAGGGCTACATTGCCCGCCAGGAGAACGAGGTCGCCAGGCTCAAGGGCCTCGAGGACAAGCAAATCCCGCAAGGATTCGATTACACCCAGGTCCCCAGCCTGCGAAACGAGGCGCGGCATAAGTTGATGAAGATTCGTCCAGCCACGCTTGGCCAGGCTTCCCGCATCTCGGGGGTATCTCCCTCGGACATCGGGATTCTCATGGTCTGGCTGAAACGCGGCGCCGCCGGAAATCAGGCTGCGGCCGATTGAGTGCGCGGCCGCCGCCGCCCGGGCGTTTGTCCCGGAAGTTCCTGCGCGCCGGGCTTGACCCGATTCAAAGCCGGGGCCTACACTCTGCCCAATTTCAGATGAGAGTGATCTGGACCATGCTGATCGCCGGGGCGGTCGCCGCCTCCACGCTGTCCCTTCGCGCGGAGTCCGCGATGGTGAACGGGATTACGGCCGTGGTGCATGATTCCCCCATCACCTTTGGCGAAGTGATGAACCTCTCGCTGCCGGCAGAGCAATTAATCCGGCAACAACACTCCTTTCAGCCCGATACGGTTCAGCAGAAGGTGATCGCTGCCCGCACCGACAGCCGGGAAGAATTGCTGCAACGGCAGTTGGTCCTGCACGATTTCAGGACCATGTTCGGCAACCCCGATCAGATGGCCAAGATTGAACAGTTGATCCGCAAGAATGTTGATCAGGCGATCGAAGCGGAAATCCGCTCGCGCCACGGCGGCAGCCGCATATCTTTCATCCGCACACTGCAGGCGCAAGGCATCACGCTGGAGCGGTATCGGCAGCAACTTCGCGACCGCTTTATCATTAACGATCTGCGCCAGAAGAACGTCTCATCCGAAATCATCGTCTCCCCGCACCGGATCGAAACCTACTACCTGGCGCACCGTGAGGAGTTCAAGGTCGAAGACGAGGTCAAGCTGCGGA
Source organism: Candidatus Paceibacterota bacterium (assembly GCA_035452965.1). Lineage (NCBI taxonomy): Bacteria > Bacillati > Minisyncoccota > Minisyncoccota bacterium. Next base: position 11,379 of record DAOTCE010000035.1, read on the forward strand.
TGATCGTGCTGGGGTGTCCCAGCGAGAGCGAGGCCCCACGAATCGAGAGACTGGCAGAAGACATCCTGCAGAAGCTCAAGCAAGGGGCCACCTTTGCCGAGATGGCCACGATTCATTCAGAGGGGTCGCAGCGCAACCAGGGCGGAGATTTGGGCTGGTGGGAGCCATCGCGGTTGACCAAACGCCTGGCCGACACCGCGGCTTCGCTGCAAGCGGGACAGTACAGCGGAGTGCTGGGCCGGTCGGCCGGCGATAATCACTGGGTTTATCAATACGACAATGGCGTGCCCACGTTGGCCCGCCGCTACGAGGCGGATGTGGCATTAAAAAAGCACGCCATGGTGGAGGAGCGCCGGCTGGAGGGCGCTTCGGCGCTCACCAACCTGCCGCCCCCAATCGAGTTCTACCTGATGTTCGTGGAAGATAAGCGCCCCGCCAGGTTCAAGACGCTGGCCGAGGTGCGCGAGCAGATTGAAAAGGACTTGCAGACGGCGGAGCAACGACGCCTCGAAAAGCAGTATGTTGACCGGCTCGAAAAGAAGACCTTCATCAAGCGCTTCTAACCATTGGATCACCGGGGTTTGAGGGAATCGCCCGTCGGCCCCTTGGACCTTAACTCGCAACTGGCAATGCGGATTGGCATTTCTCTGGGTGACATCACAGGCATCGGCCCGGAAGTTACCCTCAAAGCCCTGGCGCTTGACGCACAGGAGGGCGACACAAGTTATCTGTTGATTGGTGACACCCGCCACACGCTCCGCCTCAATGAGCAGCTCGGGCTGAAGCTTCCGCTGCAACCTTGCGCCGCCCAGCGCCAGGCCGGCCGTTTTGCCCTCTGCCAACCCTTGCCGGACGTCCTGCCGGAAAATCCGGCTCCCGGCTCACCGGCAGCCGCGCGGGCAGCCGTCGCCTGGGTCCGCGAAGGCGCGGAGCGCTGTTTGCGCCGCGAGTTGGCGGCGCTGGTCACCGCGCCGGTAAACAAGGAAGCAATCGTGCGGTCCGGACAAACTTTCGTCGGGCAAACTGAAATGCTCTCCCAGCTTGCCGGAACCCAACACACGGCCATGATGTTGCTCGGGCAGGACGATCGCGGCCGCTGGCTGCGCGTCGCCCTGGCGACGACTCACCTGCCGATCAAACACGTCTCCGATCATCTGACGAAAGCCAAGATCGAAATGGTCATCGAACTGGCGGCGCAAGCCTGCCGCGATCTCGGCCTGCCGCGCGCCCGCATCGCCGTTTGCGGCCTGAACCCGCACGCGGGTGAAGGAGGCGAAATGGGAACGGAAGAGCAGACCACCATCACCCCGGCCGTCAACGCAGCCCGCAGCCGGCAGATGGATGTCACGGGGCCACTGGCCGCTGACGCGCTCTTCTACCACGCTTTCAAAGGCGAGTTCGACGCCGTGGTGGCGATGTACCACGATCAAGGCCTGGCCCCGCTCAAGATGGTCGCCTTCGAGTCGGGCGTGAACTGGACTCTCGGCCTGCCCTTCATCCGCACATCCCCCGATCACGGCACCGCCTACGATATCGCCGGCCAGGGCAAAGCGAACCCTTCCAGCATGCTGGCCGCTATCCGGTTGGCCAGGCAGTTGGCCAGCCGGAAGCGCCCCCGAGAGGAAGTCTCTTAATCCAGGCTTGGCGCCGCCTTCGCCTGCGGCTCGCCGGCAGGAGGCTTGCAGCATCGGCAAAGGAACGGAAGTCCGTGTCGTGAAGTTGGCCGGGGGAAAGGGTTCGATAGAAGTGATGCCGCGCGCATTTTTATCAATTAGGCCGGGGCGCCCGGGACGAGTTAACCTGCGGCTGAAATTGAGGCAGCGCAGAATTGTCATGACACTTTGATCTGACCATGGACCAGCCGGAATATCGCGCGGGAGCCGCGGAACCGCCCCAGCCGCCATTGCGGGGGTTCTGGAGTTTGATCGTCACGCAGTTCCAGGGAGCGTTCAACGACAACGCAATTAAGATCGTGGTGACGTTCGTGGGGCTGAACATGGCGCTCGCGCCGGCGATGCACAACGCCCTGGTGCCGCTGACGGCGGGGTTGTTCTCGCTGCCGTTCATATTGTTCTCGATGGCGGGAGGTTTCCTGGCGGATCGATTCAGCAAGCGGACGGTGACGATCGGCTTGAAGTTGCTGGAAATTCTCATCATGGCATTTGCGTTGGGAGGCTTGTGGCTGGGAAGCCTGCCGATGGGGCTGGCGGCGATTTTCCTGATGGGCGCCCAGAGCGCGTTCTTTGGCCCGTCGAAGTACGGCTTGCTGCCGGAGTTGCTGCCACAACGGCGGCTTTCGTGGGGCAACGGGATCCTGGAGCTGGGGACGTTCCTCGCGATCATCACCGGCATGGCCGCGGGAGGGCTGCTCTATAGCCAGTTCAAAGGGCAGCAGGTTTGGTCCGCTGCGGTGCTGATCGGTTTCTCGGTGCTCGGCCTGGCGTGCAGCTTTGGCATCACGCGGCTGCCGGCGGCAAATCCGCGCAAGGTGTTCCGGGCCAACTTCCTGGGCGACCTCTGCCAGCAAGTGAAGGCGATGCGCCGGGACAAGGTGCTGTGGCTGGCCTGCCTGGGGAACACCTACTTCTGGTTCATCGGGCAGTTGCTGCAGCAGGGGGTGATAGATTACGGGGCCAACGTGCTGGAGTTGGGCGAGATGCGCACGACCTACCTGCTCACGGGGCTGGCCATCGGGATCGGGGTGGGGAGTTTTGCGGCGGGATATCTGTCGGGCGGGAAGATCGAGTATGGACTGGTGCCGCTGGGGTCGGTGGGAATCACGGTGTTTGCGGCGGTGCTGTGGCACCCGGAGCTGAGCTTCGGGCAAATCCTGGCCACAGTGACAGCGCTGGGTTTCTTTGGTGGTTTCTTCATCGTGCCCATCGCGGCGATCCTCCAGCATCGACCGGCCAAAGGAGAGAAAGGAGCGATGTTGGCGGCGGCGAACCTGTTGTCGTCGGCGGGGCTGTTTGTGGCGGCGGGGGTGTATTGGGTGCTGGCGGTGGGGTTGCAGCTTGGGCCGCGCGGCGTGTTCGTCATGGGCGCGTTGATGACGCTGGCGGCAACGGTGTACTTGGTGTGGCTGCTGCCGGACGCGCTGCTGCGGTTTGTCCTGTGGCTGCTGACTCAGACAGTGTATCGCATCCAGGTCAATGGCCGCGAGAACATTCCCGGCAAAGGCGGTGCTCTGTTTGTCTGCAACCACCTTTCGCTGGTGGACGCGCTGCTGCTGCTGGCGTCCACCGACCGGCATGTGCGGTTCATCATGTTCAAGGGCATCTACGAGCAGCCGTGGGTAAAGCCGTTTGCGCGCATCCTGCGCGCCATCCCCATCTCCTCGGAGCTTCGCCCGCGCGAAATGCTCCAGTCTCTGCGCACGGCTAGCGAGGCGATCCAAGCCGGAGAGGTGGTCTGCATCTTCGCCGAAGGCCAAATCACGCGCATCGGCCACCTGCTGCCTTTCCGCCGCGGCTTCGAGCGCATTATGAAAGACGTCGAAGCGCCGATCATCCCGGTGGCGCTGGACGGCGTGTGGGGAAGCATCTTCAGTTTCGAGCGGGGGCGCTTCCTCTGGAAGCTGCCGCGGCGGATTCCGTATCGCGTGACGGTGTGCTTCGGCCAGGCCCTGCCGCATACCGCCACGCCATTCGAGGTGCGGGAGCGCGTGCAGGAACTCATGGCCGTGGCGTGGGAACGCCGCAAGGCACACCTCAAACCGCTGCACCGCGCATTCGTCCGGACGGCCCGGCACCATCCCTTCCGAACTGCGATGGCGGATGCGGCCTCACCCAGGTTGAGCTTCGTCGCGGTGCTCGTGCGAACCATCTTTCTGGCGCGGCGGCTCAGGAAAGTCTGGGCGGGACAGCAAATGGTGGGGCTGCTGTTGCCGCCGTCGGCGCCAGGCGCGCTGGCCAACTTCGCGGCGCTGCTCATGGGCAAGGTGCCGGTCAACCTCAACTACACCGTGTCCGAAGAAACGCTGGGCTCCTGCATTAAGCAGTGCGGCATCAAGACCGTGCTAACGTCGCGGGCTTTCCTCGAGAAGGTGAAACTCAAGGTGCCCGGAGAAACGCTGCTGCTGGAGGAATTGGTGAGTCGGAGACCGGGGCAGAAGCTCGCCGCGCTGTTCATGGCCTGGTTGCTCCCGGTCGGCTGGCTGGAGCGTGCGTTGGGGCGGAAGAAGCGGGCGTCGCTGGACGATTTGGCGACGGTGATCTTCTCCAGTGGCAGCACCGGCGAACCGAAAGGCGTGATGCTCAGCCACTACAACATCGGCTCAAATATCGAGCAACTTGAACAGGTGTTTGGTTTGAACCGCACCGACGGCTTCGTGGGTGTGCTGCCGTTTTTCCATTCGTTTGGCTTCACGGGCACGCTGTGGCTGCCGGCCGTGCTGGGGGTGCGGGTAGCCTACCACCCCAACCCGCTCGACGCCAAAGCCATCGGCCCGCTGGTCAAGGACCACGCGCTGACGTTCCTGTTGGCGACGCCCACCTTCCTGCAGCTCTACCTGCGCAGTTGTGCGGCGGGCGACTTCGGCAGCTTGCGCGTGGTGATGACCGGCGCCGAGAAATTGCCCGAGCGGCTGGCGGCGGCATTCGAGGAACAATTCGGCATCCGCCCGCTCGAAGGCTACGGCTGCACCGAATGCGGTCCCGCGGTGGCGGTCAACACGCACGACTTCCGCTCCGCCGGCTTCCGGCAGGTCGGCGCCAAGCGGGGGAAGATCGGCCACCCGCTCCCCGGCGTGAGCGTGTGCATCGTCGAGCCGGAGACTTCCACGCGTCTGCCGGTCGGCCAGCCCGGATTGATGCTCGTGCAAGGCCCTAATGTCATGCAGGGTTATCTTGGCCTCCCGGCCAAAACCGCCGAGGTGCTGCGCGACGGCTGGTATGTCACCGGCGACATCGCGGCCATTGACGAAGATGGCTTCCTGCAAATCACCGACCGGCTCAGCCGTTTCAGCAAGATCGGCGGCGAGATGGTCCCGCACATCAAGATCGAAGAGAAGCTGCACGAGTTGGCCGGCGTGACCGAGCAAACGTTTATCGTCACCGGCGTGCCCGACGAGAAGAAAGGTGAGCGCCTCATCGTTCTGCACAAGCTCTCGCCGGAGCAGTTGCAACCCTGCCTGGAGAAACTGGCGCAGTGCGACCTGCCGAACCTCTGGAAGCCTCGCCCGGACCAGTTCTTCCACCTCGACGCCCTTCCCTACCTCGGCACCGGGAAGGTTGATTTGCGCAAAGCGCGCGATTTCGCCGCCGCCCGGAGCACGGGGCCAAGCTCTGCCTGAAGGTGGCAGGCACCCGCCGCCGGACGCTGCGCCGCGCTTTGCTACAGCGGCAAATAATGCGCGCGGACCGCCTTCCCGTCGCAGTGCAGGATGGCGACAGAACGATCGAGGCCAAACCGCAACTTGCCGGCGTAGCCCGGGTTGAAGAACAGCGTGCCGTGAAGGGTTTGGCAGAATTGCTTGTGCGTGTGGCCGAAGACCACCACGTCCGGGCGCTCCCGCGCGAGCCGGGCTTGCAGGGGATCGGCAGGCGCATGCGGGTTGACGATGTGCTGGATGAGGAACTTGCGGCCGGCAAGGGCGATGAGTTCGGTCAACCGGTAGTGGAAGCCCGGATCATCGGTATTGCCCGCGACGGCGGTCACCGGGGCGATCTGCTCCAATTCAAGCAGGATGGCCGGCAAACCGATGTCGCCTGCGTGGAGAATGTGGTCCACGCCCGCGAACAGGTGCGGGATGCGGCGGTCGAGGTAATTATGGGTGTCGGAAAGGACGCCGATCCTCATGGCGCATAGCGCAAGCTGCGTGGATGGGGGTGCGCATTTCGTTCGCCGGGCGTGCCCCGTTGAGTCGCACAACATGCCACACGCGCCATGCCCTCACGCCTTTCCCTCATCCGGGATTTCGTCGCTCGCGGGAGCTTGCGCGGGGGCTTCCTCCGGCTCCTTCTCTTCAGCCGATTCGGAAGCCTGAGTCAATTTAAGGGCGCCGGCAAACAGGCCGGTGAACAGGCCCCCGCTCATCAGCGTGTTGCGGAAAAACTCAATCGTAGGTGGAAAGCCGGGCCTCCCCATGCTCAGCGACTGCAGCCAACCAGCGAGGTCTTTGGGGTACGCGGCGTCAAACAGCCACGAGGCGGTGTTGGTGAGCAGGTAAAAGAGAATCGCGCCGACGATACCGCCCGCCAGCAGGCTCAAGAACCGCGACCGGTGACTGAACCGCGTGCCGAGCAGGATGATGAGCGCAAAGGCGGCGTAGTTGACCAACTGCATCACGCTGACGGACTGGTAGTAGAAACTCAGGGCGATATCGGTGACGACCAGCGTGCCCAGCGGGAACCACCACTTGACGTGGCGCGGAAAGAAGGCGCCGGCGCAAAAGGCCAGGCCGTAGAACGCGCTGAAGTTGGGCGGAAACAGCCCCGGCCAGCGCGACAACGCCGCGATCAGCAGGAAGACGTAAGGCAAACACTTGTGCCACTTTCCATTCACAGCACCGAGGATACGCCTCGGCGCCGCGATGACAAGTCGGCAGCCGGGGCCTAGCGCCGCGCCCGCCGCCTGGCAGGCAGCGCGACTTTGGGCGGACGGCCGCGCTTCCCTTTTTGCCAGGGCCGGGACCCCGTTCGCTCCTGCTGGCGAATACGGTCGCCGATGTGACAGGAATCACATAACACAGAATAATGAGCGCGCTTGGCGCCGCAGCGAGCGCAGCGCCCGAGGGCGATCTGCTTCAGCTGCCAACGGTATTGGCGAGATGGCTTCATCCGCGCACACGGTCGCACATTCTGCCCGATTCGTCAAGAGTGAAATGGCGGGGGGCGATAGGGGCCGGCGGCTCGGTCGCAAACCGATCAGTGCCGGCTGTGGCTCAACCGGTGGACCTCGGTAGTGGTGTAATACTTGGCCAGCATGTTGGGCACTTCCCAGGCGGGCATCTTGCCTGCGGCCAGGTAACGCAGGAACTTCTCGGTTACCTGCGCGAAATGCTGCTCGTGGCTTACGCGGTACTTGTCAGCGATTACTATTTCCCAGGAGGCGCCAGCGGGTTTGAGGTCCACGCCCGGCCAGGTGGCGTTGAGCTTGGCAACCGCGGCGTGAAGGGTTTGCTCGAATTGAGCGGCGGTGGCCGCGGATTTGTTTTCGGCGTAGAGGGCAGGTTTGTAGTTCTGCTCAGCGCCCTGCCGGACGACAAGGTTGCAGCGGGTGCCGCGCAAAAGGGCGGAGTGGGTGTCGGCTGTGCCGGGCGGGGCTTCGAATCGCCACAAGGCTGTGACCTTTGCATGCACACCGCGTAAAGCATAACCAACTTCGCCATTGGCGTACACTTCCAGCGCGCCGTCAGGACCGATGTCCTGCTTAAAATAGCCCGGGTACTGGTCCAGGCCGGTGGAGCGCTTGAACTGCTCCGGCGTAAGCTTGGTGGACCAGCGGCGGGCACTGAGCACCTTGATGTCCTTGCGCCAATCCAGCGCCTGGTCGGGAAAGCAGATCCATTGGACAGCATCCACCAGATGGGTGCCGACATCCGGGATGGACTCGCCCTCCTGCCGCACATCGTAAAACCAGGCAGGCCGGATGAGGGGTTTGCCGGCGACTTCCTTGAAGAAGTGGTGGACACTCTCGATAACTACCGCGGGTTGCTCCGGCGTGCCCTTCTGCAGCGTCCCAAACACTTCCGGCATGCGAGCGAGTTCGCGCTGAATCATGCTGGTGATCTCGTAACGCTCGGTCATGATGTCGTAGAGCAGGACCTTCTTCGCGGCGGCGCGGTCGAAGGCCTTGCGGAGCAGTTTGAAATTAGCGGGAGTAATGGCCATCGGCTTGTCGGCGAGCACGTTGAAGCCGCTGGAAACGGAGCGATGGATGTATTCGGTCTTGCGGGCGTTGTTGCCGGCCAGCACCACGACATTGCCGGCTTTGTCCCTGAGCATCCGCTCCAGGTAATCTGGACCGGCAAAAACCTTCTCCTCCCAGTGTGTAGGCTGGTCGGCGCGGGTGTTGAAGCTCTCAATGCGCTTGAGGTGGTCCTGCAATTCGGGACCGGCGGGCGCATAGACGTGCACGACCGGGCTGACCTCCGGATACATGGACTTCTGGACCAACCCGGCGTGGAAGTGGCCGGGGTCCAGCGTGACAAGACGGACGGCGTCAGCGGCCGGGGCGGCGGCAAGGGTGACGCACATGAAGAGGAAGCAGAGGGGTGAAGGAGTCCAAAGTCCAAAGTCCAAGGTCCGGAAGCCGCGGGAGGGCGTTTGCATGAGATAGGTGCGGTGCAGCGAACAAGGCTTATGTCTTCTTCAGCAGGCGGTCGGTACCGTAGGGGGCGCGCTGGGTGCGGGAGATCATGGTGTTGGCCTCATCGTCGCCGGCGAAGGCTTCCTTGGAAGGATCCCAGCGGAGCTTGCGGCCGAGTTTCATAGCGATCCAGCCAAGAATGCAGGCGCTGGTGGAGCGATGGGCCACCTCCGGGTGAGTGGCAGCGGGTTGACGGGTTTGGATGCTGGTAAGCCAATCGAGGTGATGATCGGAACTTACGTGAGTATGGTATTCGTTGGGGCCGATCTTGGACCGGAGGATCTTGGGGTCATTGGCATCCAGGGCCTTGCCGAAGGCGCTAACGGGGTCGCTGGCCGTAACCCGCCCGCCGCCGCGCGTAACGAAAATCCAGCCGTCGGCCCCCTCGAAGCGGACGCCGACGGGGAATGTGTTGTCAATGATCATGGTCACGCCGTCAGCGTATTTGGCTTCGATGTGGTAAGCACCGTGGACATTCCAGAGTCCTTGCTTGGGGAACTCGGCTTTGCCTTCGACCAGGATTGGGCCAGTGTACTCGGCGCCCATGCCCCAATGGGCGATATCCACGTGGTGGGCACCCCAGCCGGTGATCATGCCGAGGCTGTAGGCTTCAATGCGGAGCCAGCCGGGGCGGTCTTTGATGCTGTTCTGCGGATGGACGCGGTCCTCGGTGTAAGGGACCTTGGGGGTGGAGCCCAGCCACATGTCGTAGTTGAGGTTGGGGGGCACAGGCATCTCCTGTGGGTTGCCGCCGGCGGGATCGGTGGGGAGCCCGACCTTGACGGTGCGAAGCTGGCCGATGCGGCCATTGCGGACGAGCTCGACGGCGAGGCGGAACTGAGGTTCCGAGCGTTGCTGGCTGCCGATTTGGAAGGCGCGCTTCCTGGCGCGGACGATGTCGCTGACCGCGCGCCCTTCGGTAAGGGTCATAGTGAGCGGCTTTTGGACGTAGACATCCTTGCCGGCCTGGGCTGCGGCGATAACGGTCTCCGCGTGCCAATGTTCCGGGGTGCTGACGGAGATGGCATCCACCCGGGGGTCTTTGATCAAGTCGCGATAGTCACCGTAGGTCTTGACGGCAAGCGCCTTGTCGCTGCCGGCCTTCTTGGCGTAAGCCTCCTCGATTGCGACGCGCGCTTGTTCGAGCCGCTTGGAGTCCAGGTCGCAGAGACCAACAACACGGGCGACGTCGTGCTTAAGGAAGCCAGGGAGGTCCATGCTGCGGGCGATGCGACCGCAGCCGATCTGGCCGATCTGAATCTTCTTGCTGGGGGCGTCGGCGCCCAGGACCGATGAGGGCACAATCGTAGGAAAGGCGGAAGCGCCGGCGGCGGCCAGCAGGGAGGCTTGAAGGAATTGACGTCGGGATACGGGCAGATTTGTTTTCATGGAATTAGGACTCTGGGGGCTATGGGTTCATTCAACGATTGACACGGATTACAGAATACCAGGGCGCACGCGGTCAGGAAAGTTGTTCCCAATTTGATGCGACAAAGAGCAGGCATGCGCAGCATCAATGAAATAGTCACATTCTATAGTTCGACCGCACCACCGGCACAGTCAACGTGAGCATTATGTCGGGGTGCGGAAATTGATCAAGGGAAACAGCTTGAGGTTGAACAATGAGGATTGCGCCTGGGCAGGTGCCCGGCATGATCTGATAGAGGCTTCAAGCGTGGAGAAGTTATTCGAAATCATCTGCGAAGACCGCGAACTGTTGGTGGTGAACAAGCCCGCCGGCCTGGTATGTCACCCCACCAAGACGGACGAATACTCAAGTCTAATTGGCCGTGCCCGTCTGCATCTGGGGCCCGGGGCATACCCGCACCTGGTGAACCGGCTGGACCGCGAGACCAGCGGGGTAACGGTGCTTGCCAAAGGCCTGGGCGCGGCGCGTGAACTGCGGCGGGTCTGGGAAAGCCGGCAGGTCGAGAAGGACTACCTGGCCATTGTGCACGGTCAGGTGCGTGATGCGCGCGGCGTCATCACCGCGCCTCTCGGCAAGGACCTGCAGAGCCGGGTGGCGATTAAGGACTGTGTGCGGGCAGATGGCGCTCCCGCACAGACCGAGTTTTGGGTTCAGCAACACTTTATCAGAGATAGACTACCCTTCACCCTCTTGCTCGTGCGGCCGTTGACGGGGCGGAAACACCAGATTCGGATTCATCTGGCGCACCTCGGCTATCCGATCGTAGGCGACAAGCTGTATGGGGGCGACGAGGACCTGTACCTGGCCCTGGTCGAAGACCGTTTAACGCCAGAGCAGCGCAGCCGACTTATCTTACCTCACCACGCACTGCATGCCCGCACAGTTCGATTCCAGTGGCGCAGTCAGCCAAAGGTGTATCACGCGGAACCAGAAAAGTGGCTTACCGACTGGTGGCAGGCTGGAGAGGTTTGAACAGCTCGTGTAAAGACCGTTATCTTACGACCGTCAACACGAGCTTCTCGTAAATGCTAACTTCTTCGCTTGAACCGGTGGAGACCTTTTCCATCCGCCCCCCGTGAGCGGTTATGAACGCCCTTACCTGTCGGCCCCAAACGTAATTATAGGGCACGTCGGACCACCCATACGGGCCATCCGGGGCCGGAGGGAGGGTGGGTGCGCTGGTTTCCCCGGGCTGGGAGGCGGGCAGTTCCCCGACGATCCAAATGCGGTTGCCGGAAGCCCGGGTTTGGGCAATCCGGTCGAGAACCGGCTGGATGGGGGCTTGGGCGGCAAGTCTCTCTTTGACTAGATCGTAGCGATGAACGCGAAAGTCAGCGAGGGTGGGAATCGTAGTCCAGGGCGTGTCTCCTTTGTAATAGCGGTTGAACGTGATTCCGTTGAACCAAGGATAGACCGCAATCAGATCGTTCGGCTTGGCCTGCGTGTGAAGCCAGCCCGCGATGAGGTCAACATTGGTTTGTCGCTGCTTAGCCTGACCGAAGGCAGCAGGCAAAGATATGCACAGGATCAGGCCGACAAACGTCACTCCCCAGGCTGGACGTCGCGCAAGCCATTGGGCCAGCGCAGCATCCATGCACATTGCCACAAACGTCAAGAGCGGCAGGTAGTACCAAGGCTGGGTCGGCAGTTGGGCCAGCCCCAGGAACAGGAAGAAGCCGAACACGGCTATTCCTGTGGCTGCAGCCCCAAACAACGTCAGATCAGCGGCAGTCACACGGCGCGTTCGGGAGCCATGATCGAGGGAGGCAATCCCGAGGGCGCCAACCATTACCAACAAACCGAGCCAGATCCATCGCTCCCATAATAGCGGTGAACCAATCCCACTGGAGAGACTTGACCAGACAATCTGAGCGTTGAATCCCGTTCTCAGCACTTTGTAGGCGTTGCTGAACTGGGTGAAGTGGCTGGCGTATGGCAGTAGAGAAACTGCAGCCACCAGGCCAACAGCCATGGCCAACCCCGCCGTGCGCGGCTTCTTGCGCAACAAACAGACCACGCCGGCGGCGCCGCAAGCAGCCGCCAGCAGGATCGCATTCTGATAAAGGCAGTGCACACTCAAGACAGCCAGAAGACTAGCCAGAAGAAATCGTTGACGATTGGGTTGGTTAATCAATGCCCAGATTTGTCCCAAGGTCAGCAGCATTAGCAGCGAGCCTGGCCCGTAGGCTCGTAGCGAATCGCCCCATCTCAACAGAGTAATGTTGGTCGTCAGGAGGCCTAGCGCAATGAACGGAATGCGCAGTCCCATAACACGGGCGTTCAGCCACGAAGCTCCCAAAATCGCGACGCCCACAAGGAAACCAAATAACCTGAGGCTGATGTCACCTCCGCCCAACCCAAGGGCGCACCAGATACGGATCATGGCTGGGAACAGCACGGGCACGTCCAACGCCCCCCACATCTGGCCGATGGTTGGCATGGTGGCGAGGTTCACACTGGATGTTTCATCGCGCCAAAGTCCTCCGGCGTGGGTCAGATAAACCAAGTGCAGCCCAACGGCGGCCAGCGTGGCGCCGATACACACCAGCCACTCCCCTCTCTTCAACCAATTGGATCGCCCTGTGCCGAAGGCCATAACCACTACCGCCATGGTTTCACCGACCTGAATTGTTGCAGCATCTGAATCTGGATCGGCACGAGTTCGTTGGCACCGGACGCGCGGGACAGGGCCAAAGCCTCCTGCATCGTCTTCACGGCGTCGGGGAATCGGCCTGCCTCGGCGTATGCGGCGGCCAGCGTGCCAAGGAAGCTCGGATTGCGGCGCCCGCTTAACCGGCAGGCGGCTTCGGCCAACTGGACGGCTTCATTCCCGTTGCGGAACTCGGCCTGCGAACATGAAGCGCGGAGCATGGCCAGGTTGTTCATGGCTTCCGCGAAGTCAGGCTTAAGGCGAATAGCCTCCCGGTAGTAGTATATGGCAACGGCAAACTGCTGCCCCTCCGCCAGCATGTCCGCCAGGTCGCGGCGGCCTTGGGCGTTGGCAGGCATGAGGGCTACGAGTTTCTGGTAGGCTTCGTTCGCCTCCCTGGTCCGGCCTTGGCGTGACAGTGCCAGGGCCAGGCGGCGCTGTGCTTCAGGCCAGGCTGGGGCCAGCTGGACAGCTCGTTGCAGGTGGGGAATGGCGTCGCCCGGCCGGCCAAGCTCGGTGAGGGTGACCCCGGCGCGCAACCCGGCCTCCGCGTAGTCGGGCCGGAGGCGCAAAGCGATTTCATACTGGCGCAGGGCGTCGTCGAGTTGACGCCGCTCAAACAGGACATTCCCCAACATGACACGGGCGATGCAGTTGGCCGGTTCAACCCGGACGGCGCGCTGCAGGAGAGTGACGCTGTTTCGCCAGTGCCTCAACTGCAGGCAAGTTACCACCACGCACCCGGCGAGGACCAGGCCAGCCAGCGCAGTCAGTCCATAACCGCGGAGCCACCGGCCTCGCAGCGCAGTCCAGTCCGCTGCCGCCCACACCAGCATAATGAACATTCCTATGACGGGCAGATAGGCGAAGCGGTCAGCCATCGCCTGCACGTGCGCCTGCACCAGGCCGATCACGGGGGTCAGCATTCCCAGAAACCATAGCCAGCCTACTATCAAATACGGACGCTGCCGTGCTTGCCAAACAACCAGCGCTGTGACTCCAAGCAGGAGCAAGCCGCTGCCAACGACGGCCCACGTCGGCCAACGGCCCGGGTGCAGGTAGAATACGCTCAAGTCCAGCGGCCAAACCAGCTTGCGCACATAAAGCGCACATGCAACGGCAGCGTTCGCCAACCGGAAGGGCAGCGGCAATTCGTCGGCGCTGGCCAGCGCGCCGAGCGACGCGTGGCCGCGGATCGTCACCCAACTCGAAGCGGCGGACAGGACTAGGAATGGGACTTTCTCCACGGCCAGGCGCTGGAGCGTTGAGAGTTGGAAACGTTGCAATGGCCAGTAATCCAGCAAGAGCAACAGGAATGGAAGCGGCACCAGCGCCGGCTTGCTCATCAAGCCCAGGGCGAAGAACAGGAGGGAGAGGAGGTAGAAGCTGGCAGGCGACGGATGCAGGATGGTAGATGCAGCCCTGGTGCCTCGCGCTGGATCCATAAGACTGGCTCCCGGCGCCTGACTTCTGCTTTCTGCGGTCATCCTGCGCCCTTCCGTATACCTGGCATACGCCCAGACGGTCAGCAGGAAAAACAGGGTGCTTAATACATTCTTTCGCTCAGCGACCCAGGCGACCGAGTCCACTTGCAACGGATGGAGCGCGAATAAGGCGGCCACCACCGCGCTGGGGGCGCGCCGCCCCGTCATGCGGCGCAGCACCAGGAAGAGCAGCACGGTGTTGAGCGTGTGCAGAAACAGGCTGGACAGGTGATGCCCTGCCGGCTTCATCCCGAAGAACTGGCAATCCAGCATGTGCGACAACCAGGTCACCGGATGCCAGTAGGTTGCCTCTCCGCGCAATTGCCCAAAGGCCCACTTCACGCCCGACCACGTCAGTCCCTGTTGAACCACCGAGTTGTAGGTGACATAGGCCGGATCATCGAAGTTAACAAACTCGTGTCGGCTGACCTGCCAGAAGACTGCCACCGTTGCAGCCGCCAGCAGTGCCATGATTCGCCAGTCGCGTCGCATCGCCAATCCCGTCATGCTAGTTCAAGGCGGGCGGGAGACAATCCCGAAGCGCCGCTTTTAGTCTGTGAAATCCGCGCTTCCTGTGGCTCAATGCGCTCCATGTTTGTGATTCCAAAGAGCATGCGGGCGGTGGTTTATCGCGGACCGAACAAACTGCGGGTAGAGACCGTGCCCGTGCCCCGCATCGGGCCGGGCGAGTTGCTTGTCCGGGTGGCCGCCTGCGGAGTCTGCCCGACTGATATCAAGAAGATACAGTATGGCACCGTGCCGCCCCCGCGCATCTTTGGCCATGAAACGGCGGGGACGATCGTTCGTGTCGGACGCCGCGTCCGGCAGTTCAAGCCCGGCGATCGCGTGGCGTTGCATCATCATGTGCCCTGCCTGGAATGCCATGCCTGCCGCCATCAAGCCTTCGCGCAGTGCGAGCAGTACCAGCGCACGGGGATCACGGCGGGCTTCGAGCCGGCCGGCGGCGGCTATGCCGAATACGTGCGCGTCATGCCGTTTGTCCTGCCGGGCGTGGTCAAGATCCCGGACCGCAACTCCTTCCTTGACGGCGCGATGCTCGAACCGGTCAACACGGTCCTCAAAGCCGTCCGGCGGCTCGCCTTGTTGGCGGGAGACACGGTTCTGGTGGCGGGACAGGGGCCGATCGGCCTGTTGTTTACACGCCTGCTGGCCTTGCAGGGAATGCGCGTGGTGGCCACCGATCTGCTTCCCCCACGCCTGCGAATCGCGCGCGCGTTCGGCGCTGCGGCCGTGTATTGCCCCGGATCCAAAGTCCGAAAGCGCCCCTCGCTGGCGCGCGCTACGCCGTCAGCCGCAGACTCGCAACTGTCAACCATCGTCCGTCGCCAAACCAAAGGCCGCGGGCTGGACGCCGCCGTGATCGCGGTGCCTTCCAACGCCGTTGTGCGCGAGGCCCAGTCATTAGTGCGAGGCGGGGGCCGGGTCCTGCTCTTTTCCCACACGCGGCGCGGCGACGAGCTGTCGTTGGACCTCGCCACTGTGTGCGTGGATGAGAAGGACCTCATTGGAAGCTATTCCGCCGATTTGCGGCTGCAAGCAGAGGTGGCGCGACTGGTCTTCTCGCGAAAGGTGGATGCGCAACGGCTCATCACACACCAGTTCCCCCTCGAGCAAGCCGACGCTGCCGTTGCGCTGGCGGCGCATCCCACCGCCGAGTCCCTCAAGGT
The DNA here is from genome assembly GCA_035452965.1 of Candidatus Paceibacterota bacterium. Lineage (NCBI taxonomy): Bacteria > Bacillati > Minisyncoccota > Minisyncoccota bacterium. Next base: position 26,940 of record DAOTCE010000035.1, read on the forward strand.
TGTTGTCACCCAAGGAACATGAGCATGGCCAACCCCGCTCAACCCGCAGCCTGCGGCGCTTCACCGGCCGCCCCCCAACTGCGTCGGGTGCTTGGCCTCGGCGACCTGGTCTTCTACGGCATCGTCCTGATCCAGCCTGTCGGCGCGGTCGGCATCTTCGGGATCGCCGAGCAGCGATCCTCCGGCCATGTCACGCTGACACTCCTGATCGCGCTGGCGGCGATGATGTTGACGGCCCTGAGCTACGGCCGGATGGCCGGTCTCTACCCGGCCGCCGGTTCGGCATATACCTATGTCGGGCGCGGGCTCAATCCCCACTGCGGATTCATCGCCGGGTGGTGCATGTTCCTGGATTACCTCGTGATCCCCATCGTCAGCGTCGTCTATGGCGCCATCAGCATCCAGAAGGTGGTGGACACCCTCGCCCCCGGTTGGACGGACCAGGCGGCCACGGCCTTGGGCCTGCCCTGGGCAGGCGCGCACGCCGCGTTCGTGCTCTGGGTCGTCCTGCTCGTCTCCCTGACCACCTTCCTCAACGTGCGCGGCATCAAATGGACCGCCCACACCAACCAGATTCTCACTGGGGTCATGTTCCTGGTCATAGCGGTGTTCGTCGTGGACGCCGTCCGCTACCTCTGGCTCAACCAGGGCCTGGGCGGGCTGTTCTCCACCGCGCCGTTCTACAATCCGCAGACCTTCGACCTGCGCGCCATCGGCACGGCGACCTCGCTGGCCGCCCTGACCTACATCGGCTTCGACGGCATCACCACCCTGGCCGAGGATGTCAAGGAGCCCAAGCGCACCGTGCCGTTGGCGGTGGTGCTGGTCTGCTTGATCATCGGCCTGTGCGTCGGCACGCAGGTTTACCTGGCCCAGCGCGTCTGGCCGGATTACATGACCTTCCAGACCCCGGAAACCGCCTTCTTCGACGTGTGCGGCCTCGTCGGCGGGCGCCTTCTGCTCAATGGGATGGCGATTCTGATGGCGGTCGCTTGCCTGGGCAGCGCGCTCACCGGGCAGGTCGGCGCTGCGCGCGTCCTGTTCGGCATGGGGCGCGACGGCGCCCTGCCGCGCTTCTTCGCCCGGCTCAACCGCCGCGACAACCCGGTGCTCAACATCTGGCTCATCGGCGCGCTCGCCCTGATCGGCGCGCTCGCCCTCAATTATGAGAAAGCCGCCACCCTGATCAACTTCGGCGCGTTCCTCGCCTTCATGGGCGTCAACCTCGCGGTCATCCGCTCCTTCTGCCTCCGCCCGCCCCCGGGGCATAAACGCAACTGGCTCGCGGACCTCGCGGTGCCAGCCGTTGCGTTCCTCTTTTGCCTCTGGATATGGCTCAGCCTGCCTGCTCCCGCCAAGATCATTGGCGGCATCTGGTGCGCGCTCGGCCTGATCTACACCGCCATCAAGACCCGCGGCTTTCGCACTCGGCCTGTCATGATGGACTTGAGTAGCTCTTGATGCTTGGCCCAGTCATAGCCCCACCGCCCCTGGCACAATTCTTGCGCAAGCCGGCGTGGTTCTGCCGGTGGTTAAATCCTCGTGGTTCAGGGAGTTCCTCCCTTTTCCCGTGGACCCAATCAGCCTCTTGCTGGCTGAGGAGGCTCTTTCCGTAATCTCCCTGGCCAGTATCAGTTGACTCGCTCCGCCCCCAAGCCTGAGGCCCCCCACGCCCAAGCCAATTACGGCGATGGGACGGTGCCAATCCGGCGGGACCCCGGTGTGGTTCCCATGGGGGTCGGGCCCCATGGGAACCACACCGGGCAATAGCGGGTGTCACAGCGTGGTCGCACCGGGGTGGCTACTCGGTCCAGGTAGAGGGGGCTGTGTTATTGGATTGAGGCACTTGGCCTCGTCGCGCCAAGCAGTTTGCTTCTCGGCTGGCAGCGTCCGAGGCGGTAAGACCCCCACTCTCAGCCTGGCTGGCTGCGGCACTGGTATTTGGCGGGCACACCCATTTTCGGCTTGCCGGTTTAACACTTCAAACCGGTGGCCTCTTCTGCCACCCTGCCGCCAATGGCCGCCTACGCGCTGACGATCTTCACCGGGGCATTCCTGCTGTTCCAGGTGCAGCCGCTCATCGGCAAGTACATCCTGCCCTGGTTCGGCGGCGGGCCGGGCGTCTGGACCACCTGCATGCTGTTCTTTCAGGTGCTGCTGCTCGGCGGCTACGCTTATGCTCACTTTGTGGCGCACTGGCTCCGCAAACCGCGCGTGCAGGCCGCCGTGCATCTCGCTTTGCTGGCCGCCGCCCTGGCGCTCCTGCCCATCACGCCGGACGATGCCTGGAAGCCGCGCGGCGCTGGCAATCCCACGCTGCAAATCCTTGTGCTGTTGGCAGCGAATCTTGGGCTGCCCTACTTCGTGCTGTCTGCCACCGGACCGCTCATTCAGCACTGGTTCAGCCGGGACCGGCCCGGCGCGTCGCCTTACCGCCTCTATGCGCTTTCCAATGTCGGCTCGCTGCTCGCCCTGGTCAGCTACCCGTTCTTCTTCGAGATTCAGTTCACCCGATGCACCCAAGCCAGCGTGTGGGGCTGGGGATTGGTGATCTACGTGGTGTGCTGCGCCTTCTGCGCGCTAAGGGTATGGAAGGCCGATGGAAAGACGCAGAAGGCAGAGGCCGACACCACGCACCACGCACCACGCACCGCGCAGCCGCCCCCCCTCAACTTTCAACCCACACTCCTCAACCACCTCCTCTGGCTCCTGCTGCCCGCCTGCGCTTGCGTACTGCTGTTGGCGGTGACTAACAAACTGTGCCAGGACGTGGCGGTGATCCCCTTTCTGTGGGTGGCCCCGCTGGCACTCTACCTCCTGAGCTTCATCATCTGCTTCGATAGCCCCCGCTGGTACAAGCGTTTCCCCTTCACGCTGGCACTCGTCGCCGCCCTAGCTGGCTTGTGCTGGGCCCTCTACAACGGTGGCGATCTGCCCCTTGCCAGGCAAGTCGCAATCTACTGCGCCGGGCTCTTTGTGTGCTGCATGGTGTGTCACGGCGAACTCTACCGGCTCAAGCCCGACCCGCGCCAACTCACCGGCTACTACCTGACGATCGCCGCGGGCGGCGCTTTGGGAGGTGCATTCGTCGCGATTGCCGCGCCACGGCTGTTCACGGACTACTACGAGTTGCACTGGGGCCTGTTCCTCTGCGGGCTGCTCTTCCTCCTGATCTGCGTCTCTGCCCGGGAGGCGCCTCTGAATCCCGACGTCCGAGGCGCCCGATGGAATGAATGGCGCTGGCTAACGTGCATCCTCACGCTGCTTGTCTTCGGCGGCCTGGATTGGGGCCTCGCGCAGTTGGCGGGGCATTCCAAAGCCGCGCCCAAGGGCTTTTTCATCGGCATCCGCATCACCATGTGGACGGTGCTGGCGTTGCTGGTGTCCTCCTGGATTGCGCGGCGGAAGTTCAGGAGCTTCCGTTACTGGCGGTTCCTGGCCTGCACTTGGCTATTCCTCGGCGTGATGGGACTGGGCGCCATCCTCTGGAAAGACGCCCACGCCTCCACCAACGACCGCGTTTATCAGTGCCGCAGTTTCTACGGTGTGCTGACGGTCTACGAGCATGAGAAAGACGACCCCGACTCCCACTATTACCTCCTCCAGCATGGGCGGATTACGCATGGCCTGCAATTCGCCGCCCCGGACCGGGCCATGATGCCCGTCAGCTACTACGGACCGGATAGCGGCATTGGGCTCTGCGTCAATGCTCTGCCTCCCGGTCGCCGACGGATTGGCGTGGTGGGACTGGGCACTGGAACAATGGCTGGCTTCAGCCGCGCCGGCGATTACGTGCGCTTTTATGAAATCAATCCGCAGGTGCAGGAGGTGGCCAACCAGTGGTTTGGTTACCTGCCTAAATGCCCGGGCCGCGTCGAGGTTGCTCCCGGCGATGCCCGCCTGAGCCTGGAACAGGAACCGCCGCAGCACTTCGACCTGCTGGTGCTCGACGCATTCAGCAGCGATGCCATCCCCGTCCACCTGCTCACCAAAGAGGCCTTCGAGCTATATGAGCGCCACCTCGCCACCAACGGCGTCATCGCCGTGCACATTTCCAACCACTACCTGGACCTTGAACCGGTGGTCCGCAACCTCGCCCGGCACTTCGGCTACCAACTGGCCTCCATTGACTACGAGGAGAACGAGGAAGAATGGTGGCTGTACGGCTCGACCTGGGCATTGCTCTCGCGCAACACCCAGGTCATGAACTCACCCGGCATCCGCCATGCCGCCAGCACCGTCAGCACCAACTCGATCAAGGCCCCGCTCTGGACTGACGATTTCGCCAGCCTCTACCAGATCCTGCGTTAATCCACCCTGACCCGGCGCGGCTTGACTTCCTCCGACTTGGGCAATGTCAGTGTCAGGACACCCTGGTCCATCTTCGCGGCGATCTTGCTGGTGTCTATGGCCGGGTCCATCTCGAATACCCGCCGGTAATCCGCCAGGCTGCGCTCGCGGAACAGCGGGGTGCCCGCCGCAACGTCGTTCTTGCGGTGACCGACAATCGAGATCTCATTCCCCTCCAGCGTGATTTCCAAGCCGTCCTTGCTTACGCCCGGCATCTCCGCCTCCACCACATAGCCGTCTTTGGTCTCGAAGATGTCCACCTCTGGCAGCACGTAGTCCGGTTTCAGCCGGGGTTCCACTTTCGGCCGTTGATCCGTTTGAACTGTAGCTTTCATCTCATTAGTCCTTTCTTTGAGTCCTTCCCGGCGGGCGAACCCGCCAGGTAAGGCACTTAGTTCACGTTTACGTCAATCCGCTTCGGTTTGGCTTCCTCCGTCTTCGGCAACGTGACGGTCAGGATGCCATCCTTGTACTGCGCTTTGACCTTGTCGGCGGCCACCGGCGATGGCAGAACCACTGTCCTCTGGAACCGCCCAAAGAAGCGTTCCGTCCGATACACATCGTCTGCCTTGTGCTTCTCCTCGCTCTTGCGCTCTCCGGAGATGCTCAGGCTGCCTTCGTGCATCGAGACTTCAATATCCTCCCGCTTCATTCCCGGCAGCTCCACCTTGACCACCAGGCTGTCCTTGTCCTCGTACAGGTCCAACGGGGGCGTCCAGCCACTGAATAAGCGCGCTGAACGTGCCACCTCGGCCAAAGGCGAATCAAACAAACGGTCAATCTCATCCCGCAAATCGGTCAACCGCCCAAACGCTGGCCATCCCGTCATTTCCGGTCTATTCCATCTTATCAGACTGTTCATAGTTTAGTCCTTTCTACTTGTTGTCGTTGTTGGTTGTCGAAAGACCTAATAGCTCTTGCCATGCCATTACCAATCCATAAACATAAATCATTTATTTACAATATGTTACACATCTACAGCACCACACTAGCAAATGGTAATGTGGGCCAAAATGGCACACACTGCATCTAGTGTGGCACAGCATATGTGCCATTATGTCCCAAGTGTAGGTCTTAGGCTTGCCCAGGTTCACAAGAGGAGGTGTGCTGGGTAACCGGTAGTTTCGAGCGGGCTTGTCGCCGTTCACCAAGGCGCTGCAACTCCGCCCTTTCGGGTAGGTAGAGCTTTGCGAGTGACTACTTGTCTGCTTTCGGCAAGAGTGGCGAGGTATGAAACTGAAGGTGTGCGGGCTAATGGCTCTGCTGCCGCTGTTGGTCGGCGCGGCGGGGATACCAGAGCCGGTTCTGCCAGCGGGGGTCGGGGTGAACATTCATTTTGTCACCGGCCATGAGACGGACCTGGACCTCATCGCGGCGGCGGGATTCAGATTCGTGCGGATGGACTTTCACTGGGGGGCGATCGAACCACGCAAGGGGGAATACAACTGGGCCGGCTATGAGGAATTGCTGGCGAACCTGGAGAAGCGCGGCTTGCGGGCCATCCTGATTCTCGACTACTCACACTCCCTATACGAAGAGGAAGTAGCCTGCCCGCACCCGATTACCGGACAGCCGCACAAAACCACCGCATCGCCCCAGCACCCGGAAAGCGTCGCGGCGTTCGCGCGCTGGGCGGCTGCGGCGGCCAGACATTTCCGGGGACGCCCTGTCCTCTGGGAAATCTGGAACGAGCCCAACGGCCACTTCTGGAGTCCCAAGCCCGATGTGCAGCAATACACGACACTGGCGCTGGCCACGGCCAAGGCTATGCGTGAGGCTGATCCGCGGGTAACCATCATCGGTCCCGCCTCAGCAGGGTTCCCGTGGGAGTTCCTGGAAGCCTTCTTCAAGTCTGGCGTGCTGGAGCATCTGGATGCCGTAAGCGTGCATCCTTATCGTGATCCCAAGCAGCCGCCGGAAACAGCCACCGGCGATTTCCAGAAATTGCGGGCCCTGATTGACTCCTGCGCCCCGCCCGCCAGGAAGGACCGAATGCCTATTCTCAGCGGCGAATGGGGATACTCCACGCACAAGAAGGGCGTCTCGCTGGAGACGCAAGCGGCATTCGCGGCGCGGCAACAGCTCTCCAACTTGCTCAACGGGGTGCCCCTGTCCATCTGGTATGATTGGAAGAACGACGGCCCCGACCCGAACGAAAACGAGCACAACTTCGGCACGGTAATGCCCGACTTGGCCCCCAAACCGGCCTACGTGGCCATCAAGACCCTGACTCGTGAATTGTCCGGCTATCGCATTGCGCGCAGACTGACCTTGGCCAGTGACAAAGACTACGCGCTGCTGTGCACGAATCAGGCGGGCGACCAAAAGCTTGCAGCCTGGACGCTGGAGGAAGAGCACCCGGTCAGCATCCCATTGCGTCTCAAGGGGGATACGAGTCCGACCGCGGTTAACAGGAATGACGAGACCCTGGCGCCAAGGTATCAAGCGGGTAACCTCGTGCTCAACCTCTCCTCCGAGCCGCAGTACGTGACGCTGGGCAAGGCTGCCATCAAGTAGCGCAGGTTGATTACTTCTTCTTCTCGATCGGCACCGAGCAAATGACGCGCGTGCCCCGCGAGCCGGAGGCCTTGATTTCGAACGAGGCGCCAATGAGGTTCGCGCGATAGTTCATAATGCGCAGCCCCATGCCCGTGGAAGATCCCTGCAGCTTTGGAAACGGCAGCCCGTCGTTATGTATCGTAAGAACCACTTCGGCGGCGCCGTTGGCCAGGCCGATGCCGACCTGTTTGGCCTTGCCGTGTTTGATGGCATTGGTCACTGCTTCCTGGGCAATCTTGTACAGCTGACTGGCAATGTCTGTCTCGAGGTTCGGGATGGTTCCCTCCGCCTTGAACTCGCAGGAAACCTTGAACAGGTCCGAAGCGTGCCGGGCGAGGCCCTTCAGGGCAGCAGTCAAATCCTCTCTCTTCAAGTCCAGCGTAGCCAGATCCTGAGCCAGGTCACGTGCATGGCTCATGGCCTGTTGGACGAGTTTATGTATTCGGGCGGCATCCGCGGCTTCCGCAACCCCCCGCCGGCCGAGTTTGAGTTCCAGCCCCTTGGTCATGAGCGCCAGACCGGATAGTTGCTGGCCCAGATCATCGTGCAGGTCCAGGCCGATGCGCCGCCGCTCCTTCTCCGTGATCTCCAGCAACTCAAATTCAAGCCGCCGGCGCTCAGCGATCGCGGCCTCGAGCCGGTCGTTGGCAGTCTTCAGCTCGGCGGTGCGCTGCAGCACACGCGTTTCCAGTTCGTCGTGGGCGCGGCGCAAGGCTTCCTCCGCGTTGCGCCGCTGCAGGAACTGGCCGATCTCGCTGCTGATGGCGGTCATCATGTTGAGCAGCGCCACGTCGGCTTCCAGGCGGCGCAGCGCGAAGAACTCCAGGACGCCGAAGAAATTGCCCCCGCTTTGAATCGGAAAGGCGGTGGCGCTCTGCAACCCGGCCCGGGCCGCCGAGTCGCGCACGAGAAACCCGGTATCCTGAGCCAGGTCAACGACCCAAATTGCCCGCCGTTGCTCCCACACGCGCCCGGCCAGACTTGCGCCGGAGTGAAGCGTCCGGCGGCGGTTCTCTTCAAGGAAAGTGTTTAGCGCGGGTGACGGGGCGCTCAAAGTCAGCACGGTGGGCTTGAGCACCGCTTGCTGGGGATCCACGGTCCAGAGCGCTCCCAGATCCATTTGCAAGCTGTCGAGCAGTGCCTGCACGATGGCCGGCACCGCTTCGTCGAGCGAGGCGGTGGTGGCCAGAATCAAAGTGATGGTGTGCTGGGCCCTTAATTGCAGCTCCGAGCGCCGGCGCTCGCGCCGAACCCGGGCGTCGCGCAGCTCGCGCTCGACCGCCGGGCCGAGCCGCGCCAGCTTGTCCTTCATCACGTAGTCATGCGCGCCCGCTTTCATGGCCGCCACAGCCGTCTCTTCGGTAATGAAGCCCGAGACGACAATAAACGGCAGGTCCAGCCCCCTTTCTCTGACCAGCGTCATCGCCTCCAGACCGTCAAAGCGCGGCAGCCGGTAGTCAGCGATGATGAGGTCCCATTCCTGCCGATCCAGCGCGGCCACCAACTCTTCGCGCGTCTCCACGCGGTGCCAGACCGGCGCAAAGCCGGCTCGTTGCAGCTCGATCTTCAGCAGTGCCGCGTCGTCAGCCGAATCTTCGATGAGCAATACCTTGATTGGCTGGTTCACAGTTCAAAATCTCGCGTGTCCGGAAGCACAAAGTAGAATGTCGCGCCCTGGTTGGCAACCCCGGTGGCCCACACGCGGCCACGATGACGTTTGATGATCCGCTGCACAGTGGCCAGGCCAATGCCCGTGCCGGGAAACTCGCCGGCCGGGTGGAGCCGCTGAAAGACCCCAAAAAGCTTGCTGGCGTGGGCCATGTCGAAGCCGACGCCATTGTCCCGCACGAAGTACGCCGGCTCCGGCTGGAGGCTGACGCCGAATTCGATGCGGGCGCCGGGCTGTTGCCTGGTGAACTTCCACGCGTTGCCCAGCAGGTTGTCCAGCAGGACCTTCAACAGGCGTTCGTCACCCTCAGCCTGCAGGTTCGGCTGAATGATAAACTGCGCCGCGCGCCCTGGCTCGGCGCGCCGCAACTCGGCGGCAACCGTCTCGGCCAGCGCGCTAAGATTGACTCTTTGCCAGCGCAACTCGCTCCGGCCGACGCGCGACAGCTTCAGCAGGTCTTCGATCAGCCGGTCCATCCGCTGGCTGGCATGGCAGGCGCGGCGCAGAAAGTCCCGCCCCTCCTCATCCAGCTGGCCGAGGTGGCGATCGAGCAGCACCTCGCTGAATCCGCGAATGGCCCGGAGCGGCGCTCGAAGGTCATGGGAAACAGAATAGGCGAAGGCTTCCAGCTCCTGGTTGGTCGCCTCCAGTTCCGCGGTGCGTTCCCGCACCCGCCGCTCCAGCTCGGCATTGAGTCCGCGAATTTCCTGTTCCGCCACTTTGCGGGCCGTCACGTCAATAACTACGCCCACCATGCGAATGGGCTTGCCGGTGGCGTCGCGACAAGCGCGCCCGCGGCCAAGCATCCAGCCGGGCGGCCCGCCGCGCGGCAGAAAACGAAACTCCGCTTCGTAATCGGTCTGGATCTCAATGGACCGGGCGAAAGCCTGGCGGATCACCTCCCGGTCCTCCGGGTGGATGAGTTCGTAAAGCGCTTGCTCGGTTCCCGGGAACTCGCCGGGCCGCAGCCCGAAAATAGCTTCGACTTCCGGGGACAACAAGATACGTCCCTGGACCAATTCGCGCGTCCAGGTCCCCATTTTGCCGGAGGTCAGCGCCATCCGCAGGCGCTCGTTGCTCTCGCTCAGCGCGGCCTCGGCGCGAATCCGTTCCAGCGCCCCGCCGCAATGGTCCGCCAGCGCTTGCAGGGTGCGCGTGTCCTCTTCCGTATAGGCGTTCGGCGTGTAGCTTTGAAGGGACAGGATGCCAATGGTCTGGGAGTTCTTGCGCACGGGAACGTACATCAACGAGGCCGAAGGACGCGCCCGGTCCCCGAAGGGAAAGACATCCGGCGGAACTGTTGCCAGGGGGGGGCGCAAGATCAGTTGTGGACCATGTTCGAGCGCTCGCCGCGCAATCGCGCTGAGCCGCGACGAGCCGGGTTCCGGCGCAATCTCGATGCGCTGCCCGTCGATCGTGTCCAGGCAAAGCACGGGGGTGACGGACGCCACATCGGCCGAACACAAATCGAGCACACCCGCGTCCCATTGCCAGAGCGCATCGGCCGCTTCCAGAATGATCCTTCCGGCTTCCTTCGGCGTCCGGACGGCACCGAGGCGATGGCCCAAACTGGAGAAGACCGCCGCGCGCTGCTCTGCCGTCTTGCGCTGTCGGCGTCCGGCCACAACCGCCGCGGCGAACGCCAGGCTCGCCGAGGGCCAAGCGGTCGCCTGGTCAGGAAAGCTCGGCCCGTTTGCTTGATAGCCCAGGCAGCCGGCCGCCGCCACTGCGGCCACCTTGGCAACCCTGGTGATTGTCCTGCTCATTGCACGTTTTGCATCGGCATTCGCACCCCAACATAAACCGCCTCGGCCTGCCAGAACAGCGCATTGCTGTGCCCGCCGGTCTTCGACGCCAATGCCGTTCCCCGACCGAGCGCCCTTGAGCATACACCAGCGCTGCCGGCGCGTGGTACAACTGTTCGCATAACTGAGGTCGGAGATGGCTGCATCTACTGCTCCTCCGATTGTAGGCATACCCGTCCGCTCGCATATGGGGTAATCACCCCATACAGCCGAATCAGTCCCCTCCTGGCATTGCGCGAACGGCCCGCTTCCGGGCTTGCGCCCAAGGCAAGAGCAACGCATATTGCGGGCGACCTGCACAAGAAATTATGAACAGACCCATTCGCGTTGCTGTTACCGGTGCCGCCGGCCAGATTGGTTACGCCCTCTTGTTCCGCATCGCTTCGGGCTCGATGTTCGGCGCGCACCAGCCGCTGATTCTGCACCTGATTGAAGTCCCCGCCGCTATACCGGCGCTGCAGGGCCTGGCGATGGAGTTGGAGGACGGCGGCTTTCCGCTGCTCAAGGGCGTCGTGGTCACTTCCAGTCTCGAGGAGGGGTTCCGCGGGGTCAACTGGGTGCTGCTGGTCGGCGCTGCGCCGCGCAAGCCCGGCATGGAGCGCAAGGACTTGCTGGGCGTCAACGCCAAGATCTTCGTCGTGCAGGGCCAGGCGCTGCAACGGCACGCCGCCGCGGACGTGCGCATCCTGGTGGTGGGCAATCCGTGCAATACCAACTGCCTCATCACCATGCACAACGCGCCCGAAATCCCCCGCGACCGCTTCTTCGCCATGACGCGACTGGACGAGAATCGCGCCAAGGCGCAACTGGCCAAAAAGGCGGGCTTAGACGTGACCACCGTCACCAACGTCTGCATTTGGGGCAACCATTCCTCGACGCAGTATCCCGATTTCCACAACGCCAAGATCAAGGGCAAGCCCGTGACGCAGGTCATCAGCGATGAAGCCTGGCTGAAGGGAGAGTTCATCACCGCAGTTCAGCAGCGCGGCGCGGCAATTCTTAAGGCCCGCTCAGCCTCAAGCGCCGCCAGCGCGGCGGTGGCCATCGTGGACACCGTCTATTCGATCATTCACCCGACCCACGCCAGCGACTGGCACAGTCTCTGCATCTGCTCCGACGGCAGCTACGGCGTCGAGCCGGGCCTCATCAGTTCGTTCCCCATCCACAGCAACGGCCACGAATTGGAAGTTGTCCAGGGCCTGACCATTAACGACTTCAGCCGCGCCAAAATTGAAATCACCATTAACGAACTGAAGGAGGAGCGGGCGATGGTCAAAGACCTGCTCGGCGATGACAGACGATAGAGGACGGGCAGAGGCAGCATCGCCCTGGAGGTTGGCCAGTTGGCTGGCTCTATCTCACAGCGGCGCCAAGACAGGCGCGGCAGAGGAGTGTTTACACATTGCCGCGGACGGCGGGATTCACTAGGTTCCGCCGTTCACTACGAGAAAGCGACTTGCATTGATATGAGTGTGTTGATTGTCGGTTCGACCGCGCTGGACTCCATCAAGACCCCGAAGGCGGAGAACCCCCGGCTGCTGGGCGGCTCAGCCAGCCATGCTTCCGTGGCGGCCAGCTTCTTCGCTCCGGTCAAATTGGTCGGGGTGGTGGGAAACGATTTCCCGCAGCGCTATCTACGGCTTTACGAGCGCCACGGCATTGACCTGGCGGGTCTGCAGCGGGTGCCGGGGAAGACCTTCCACTGGTCGGGGGAATATGAGGCGAACATGAACAATCGGCGGACGTTGCTGACCGAGTTGGGTGTGTTTGAGAACTTCAAACCGGAGCTGCCCAAGGCGTATCAGGCGGCGCCGTTCGTGCTGCTGGCCAACATCGCGCCCGCTTTGCAGCATCGCGTGTTGGACCAGATGCAACGCCCCCGGTTCGTGGCAGCCGACACCATGGATTTGTGGCTCAAGGTGGCCCGGCCAGACCTGTTGAAACTGCTCAAGCGAGTGGATGCGTTCGTGCTCAATGACAGCGAGGCGCAGCAGTTGACCGGGGAAGATAACATGCGCTCCGCGTTCAAGCAGATCCACCAACTCGGACCGCGATATGTGGTTATCAAGCAAGGTTCGCATGGCTCGGTGTTGTCCTGTCCCCGAGGCATGTTCATCTGCCCGGCCTATCCGCTGCAGCGCGTGGTGGACCCGACGGGAGCCGGGGATTCGTTTGCGGGCGGCATGATGGGTTACCTGGCGGCGGCCAAGGGGCCAATTGATCGCCATATCCGGCGGGCGATGATTTACGGGAGTGTGGTGGCCTCGTTCTGCTGCGAGGGCTTCGGCCTGCAGCACACAACACGAGTAACGCAGGCCGAGATTGAAAAGCGCGTGCAGGAGTTGGAACGTCTGACCCGGTTCTAGCGGAGCGCAGCCGCCGGCGTCAGATGTGGAAATCTTCGAGAGGACGGGTCTTGTCTTTCTTGCGCATAACTTTGACGTTGGCCTCTTCCTGGACAACCAGAGAATGCGGCGGGACGCTGGTGGTGAGAAAGACGTTCGCCCCGATGGTGCTGCCTTCACCTACCACCGTGTCCCCGCCCATGATGGTGGCGCCGGCATAAATAGTCACGTTGTCTTCGATGGTGGGGTGGCGCTTCTGGCCGCGAAGTTGCTGTCCGGCGGCCAGGGATTTCGCCACCAGCCCCACGCCCTGATACATCTTGACGTGGTTGCCGAGAATGGTCGTCTCTCCGACAACAGTCCCGGTGCAATGGTCCACGAAGAAGTGGGAGCCAATTCGCGCGCCGGGATGCAAATCCATGCCTGTGCGGGTGTGCGCCCACTCAGTCATAATGCGAGGAATGAGTGAGACGTTCTTGAGATACAACTCATGCGCCAGGCGCTGCACGGCGATGGCCTCGATGCAGGGATAGGCCACAATTACCTCCTCCTTGCTGAGGGCCGCCGGGTCGCCGTTGTAGGCGGCTTCGGTGTCGGTCTGGAGCAGTTCGCGGAGGCGGGGCAGGCTGGCGAGAAACTCGAGCGTCAGGGTGCGCGCAATCGGGCGCAGGCCCTTCCTGGGCAGTTCGGGCGGTGGGCTGTATTCAAGGCTCTTGGTGATTTCATCTTCCAGGCTGCGCAGGACGGACTCGATGAGCGGGGAGGTGGAAGACCGGAGCGCCGAGGAATGAACCAGCTTCTCGTCGAAGAAGCCGGGGAAGAGCAACCGAAGCAGATCGGCGGTTACGAGCGCGATGGCGCGTTTGGAGGGCAGGTTCTTGCCGTCCAGGTGGTTGATGCCGCCCGCGCTGGCGTACGAAGCCATCAAGCGGTCGGTGAGATGGGTAACAGTCAACGGCATGTGATGAGTATCCGGCAACGAGGGGGTGGACGCAAGTGGAGGAAGGCGCCAGTCAAAACACACCGCAGCCCCCCCGGGCCGAAATCCAACCGCCTCGCGAGGTCTACCTTGGCGAAAGCACCTGCGCGATGGATTCGGCAACGCGGTCTGGGGTGATGCCGTTCATGCAGCGGAAGTCAATGGGACAAGCACGGCGGAAACAAGGCGCGCACGGCACGGTGGCCTTGAGCAACCGATGGCGAGGCTCTTCCGGCAAACCAGGCCCGGTCAACTCCGGCGAGGTGCTGCCAAAAGGAACCACGACCGGCGTGCCGAGGGCGGCGGCAACGTGCATGGGGCCAGTGTCGTTGGTGAGCACGACGCGGCAGAGTTTAAGCAACGCCATGAGCTGGCGCAGGGAGGTCTTCCCGGCGAGATTCAGCACGCTTCCTCCGGCGAGCCGGGCGATAACTTCGCAGACCTGCGTATCGCCCGGGCCACCGAAAGCGAACCAGAAGCAGTGTCGGGTTTGTTGCGCGATAGCACGCGCGACCGCGGCAAAGCTCTCCGAAGGCCAGCGTTTGGCGGGGCCGTATTCCGCGCCGGGATTCAGGCCAAGGAGAATTGGCGGTTGAGCCGGAGTGGAGTTCGGCGTTCTTTTCCGCCATTCCGACAGGAACATTGCCTCTGCCTGTCGCAATTCCGCCGAGGTGACTTCCAGCTTCGGCGGGAGTGCTTCCGGGCTCGCGCCCAACGCCTCAGCCAGGTGAAGGTAATCGTGAATCTGGTGGGCGGTGCGGTGCGGCGAACGGGGGCGTGCAGCAGACGGATTGCCCGCGCTCATTCGGACCAGGCGGTTTACTTCGCTGACGGAGCGTTTGGGCATCCGCATCTGACCGGGACGCGGGGCGATTGGTTGCGTGAGCAGCCAGCTTCGCCAGGGCCGGGCGTAACCAATGCGTTGGGGAATCCGTGCCAGCCAAACTTCAAAGGCGGAGCGATGCGAATTGGGGAGCACTAATGCGCTTTGGAACGCCCCACCCCGCAGCCGGCGGGCGACGGACCACGGGCTTTCGCCGGGGGAGAAAGGGATCACCGCGTTCAGGCTGGGATGATGCTGCCAAAGGTCTGCGAGCTTGTCCGGTGTGAGCAAGGCCAGGTGCGCCTCGGGCAGCGCTTCGCGGAGGCGCTGCAACGCAGGCGTGGTCATCACCGCGTCACCAAGCCAATTGACGCCGCGGATGAGAACGCGGCCAGGAGAATGGGTGGAGGATGGAGGATGGTCCGGCACAGCGATATGCGCAGTCGGCTATCCGGCATTTCGTGGCATGGCGCCATGGTTGGCCGCCGGCGTGGATTCCAACTCGCGAACCGCGGATTTCCGGGCGCTGGCAGGCGGCGGCTTCCATCGCCTGTGGACCCAGAACCAGTTGGCGGGATCGCGGCGCACGGCGGCTTCGAAGGCGCGGTTCACGTCGCGCATGATATCGGCGGTGGAACGGGGCCGGCCGTTCTCGTGAGTGGGAATTTCGGCGCCCGCCTCGATGTGCCAGCGGGCCAGGCCGACTCGATAGCAAATACCCGTAATCAGCGCGCAACGGTAACGCAGCGCGAAGATGGCCGGGGCTGCCGACGTGGCGCAGTCGCGCCCCAAAAACGGCACGCGCAACGCGCCGCTTGACTGGTCGGAAAGGAGTCCCAGCATGATGCCCGGTTGGTTCATGAACGCCTTCAGCGCGGGGGCGTCGAAACGGCGCTCGAAGAAGACACAGCCGGAACGCTCGCGCAGGGATTGCAGCAGACGGTTGAGGGAAGGCTGGCGGAGCCCGCGGTAGGTGGTGGCGCATTGATAAGCGGGGGCAAACTGGCCAAAGCGGGCGTAGAGCTCAAAGTTCCCGAAATGCCCGATAGCGGCGACGACGCTCTGCGGCTTCCGGTCGGCAGGAGGCGCCAGTATGCGGGGGTTGCCGGCAAACTCCACCCGTGCGCGCAGCTCTTCGAAACTCATGGCCGCCGTCTTGATGGCGCAGGCGTAATTCTCGCCGATGCGCCGGAAGTTCTCTCGCGCCAGTTCCCGGATTTCGGCGCGGGATTTCTCCGCGCCAAAACACATGGTCAGGTTGCGCAGCGTGACGCGCCGGTGGCGCCGATCCAGCCAGAAGGCCAGCGCGCCACCGCCGCGCCCCAGGCGCGCCACCCAGGTGAGCGGCAGCACCTGAAGCAAGGCCACCAGGGCGCGGACCAGAACATAAAGCAGCGTTTCCATGGTCACCGGAAGCAAATTTTGCGCACGCAGTCCTGAAAGTCGTCCGCGCCCCGCAAGATCTTGATCTCGACGCGCATGAAGCAAATCTGCAAGTCCCGCCGGTCAATCTTCGGGAAGCGCACCGCGTCCTTTTGCGTGGTGACAATCATCTCGGCCTGCCGTTTCTTGCTGCGGTTGATGGTGTTGAGCACCTCCTGCTGCGTGAACCGGTGGTGGTCCGCAAACCGCTTGGAATAGACCAGCTCCGCGCCGAGTTGAACGAGGCTCTGCTCGAAGCTCTCGGGCTGCGCGATGCCGCTCAGCGAGGCGACCTTGCGCCCTTTCAACGTTTCGAGGCGCAGGCGCTCCCCGCTGAACACGTCCTCCAGGTAAAGTGGATGATGGATGCATTCGATGATGCCGGCGCCCGGATTGAACCGGGCGATGCGCCGGCGCAGCTCGGCGGTGTCGCCATTGCTCTTGGTGATGAGGATGGTGCTGGCGCGGGCCAGGTGGTCGGGCGGTTCGCGCAAAGTGCCGCGCGGCAGCAGCCGCTCGGTGCCGAAGGGCTGCTGGTGGTCAACCAGCACGATGTCCAGCCGCCGGCCGCGGAGCTTCCAGTACTGATAACCATCGTCGAGCAGGAGGGTGTCGCAGCCAAACTTCTCGATGGCGTAACGGCCGCTCTTGACGCGATCCTTGTCCACCAAAACGACCACGTCCTTCAGGTTCGAGGCCAGCATGTATGGCTCGTCGCCCGCCATTTCGGAATCGAGCAGCAGGGATTTTCCGTCCGACACCACGCGTGGCGGGGTGGTGTCGCTCCGGAAGAAGAGCCGGTTGAGCAGCCTTTCATAGACCGGGGCCGGCTTGGAGCGGTAGCCGCGGGAGAGGATGGCAACGTTGCGGCCCTGATCGCGGAGTTCGCGGGCGAATTTCTCCACGACCGGGGTCTTCCCGGTGCCGCCGACGGTCAGGTTGCCGACCGCAATGACCTGCACGCCCAGTGTGGTGTCGCGCAGGATGCGCACGTTGTAAAGGAACCGGCGGGTCTTGATGGCCGCCTGGAAGAGCTTCGAGCAGGCATAGAGCAGGCCCCGAACAAGCGATTCGCGCGTCCCGCGCCGCTCTTCGACAATCACTTCCAGGAGGAAGGTCTCCAGTCTCTCAGTCCACGCCCGAAACCTTTCACGCATGTGCGCTCAGTGTGGCAAAGGGATCGGGACAGGGCAAGCCGAAGCCCTGGAGATGGCCCATTGACCCTTGCGGAGATTGGACCACAGCGCCCGGCGCCGCGAGCGCCTGGCGGCTTGCCTCTAATGGCCCGGAGCCCGGGGCGCTGGAGGGCCTTCTTCGAGCGAGACCAACCCGTTGGCGATGGCGTATTTGGTGAGGCCGGCCACCGAGTGAATGTTGAGCCGGCGCATGATTCGCTCCCGATGGGTCTCGATCGTGCGAACGCCAATTCCCAATTTGTCGGCAATCTCCTTGTTGCTCTTGCCCTCGGCGATCAGAACCAGGACCTCGCGCTCGCGGTCGGTAAGCTGCGAAAAGGGCTCCTTCTTGCCGCCCCCGGCCACAAATTCATTGAGCACGGCACGCGCGGTTTCCTCAGGGAAATAAGGTTCACCCCCATGCACCGAGTCAATGGCCTTGACCACATGCTCCGGGGGCGCCTCCTTGGAGACATACCCATGCGCCCCGGCCTGGATGACGCGGAATATGGCCTCTTTGTTTCGGTGCACCGAAAGCACCAGCACTTTAATTCGCGGCGCTTCCTTGCGCAGCACCTGGGTGACGGTCAAACCATCCATGCCCGGCATCGAAATGTCCATCAGCACGACATCCGGCTTCAGCTCGCGCGATTTGCGTAATGCTTCATCCCCGTCAGCGGCCTCACCGACAACCCGAATATGCCCCTGCTTGCTGAGGAAGGACTGCAATCCCTTGCGAACCACCGGGTGATCGTCCGTTACCAGCACTTTGATGATCTGTTTCTTTGCGCTCACCTTTTGCGTCGTCTGCCGCGAGGCAGTTGTGCCCCGCTTTTGCCTTCTGGCAACTGGATTTAAGCCGATCCTTCATTGCTAGTAAAGCGCGAATGCGGACCAAATGAGAACCGAAGCAGGCGCCACCGCCTAACTCCCGCCAGAACAAGCTTGCCACCGGGAGAAGCCATTGGTATGGAAGCCGATGATGAATGCGGGTTTACGCGGAGGTGTTAATCCAGCGACATGGACATCAGCACCATAGGACGCCCACGGAATGTGGGCTGGGTGCGTGCGGCGGCACTGCTCTACGGTGATTGGGGCACCAGCAAAGCTTACGTCATCGGGCTGGGAGTCCTGCTCGTCGGCTTTACTGCCCTGCCGCACTTGCTGGCCGTTTGCCTGGTCACCGGCCTTGTCGGCATCAATTACATTTGGGTCTGCCGGTGCTTTGCGACCGGTGGCGGAGTCTATACCGCGGCCGGCATTCACTCCCGCCGGTTGGCCATGGTGGGCGGATTGCTGTTGCTGGCCGACTTCATTGTCACGGCGTCGCTCAGTTGCCTGGACGCCTTTCATTATCTTGGCTTCGACCAAGTCGCCGCCAAGAAATGGGCCATTACCGCCATCTTCCTCATGGGCGCGATTAATTTCTTCGGCCCCAAACACACGGGCAGCATGGCCATCTGGCTGGCGCTGCCGGTGTTCGCCATCGTCCTGATCCTCATCATTGGTGGTCTGCCGCACCTGGGCAATTTCCAGGCGCGCCCGCCGACAGGCGGGTTGCTGCCCAACTGGGTGGCTTTTGTGGGCATGATCCTCGCCCTCTCCGGCGTCGAAGCCGCCGCCAGCAGCACCGGCGTCATGCAGTTGGACCCGGACGCCACCCTGGACAAGCCGTCCGTGCGCGTCACCTCGCGGCGCGCCGTCACCGTCGTCATGATCGAGGTGGTCCTCGCCACCGCCTGCCTCAGCGTGCTGGCCATGTGCCTGCCGGTGGAGGAAGCCCAGTTGCGGGAACACAAGGAAGACATGCTCCGGTTTATGGGCGAGATCTTCGTCGGGCCCGGGTTTGGCAAAGTGGTCGGCTGGGTATTCGCCCTGTTGCTGCTCTCGGCCGTCAACACCGCCATCGGCGGCATGGTCTCCCTGCTTTTCGTCATGGCCCACGACCGCGAGTTGCCCGCCACCTTCACCCAACTCAACCGCTTCGGCGTCCCTTGGGTGGCGCTGATTGCCGCCACCATCCTGCCCGTCATCGTGCTGGACCTCAACGACTCGGTCGAGGCCCTGGCCAGCCTTTACGCCATCGGCGTGGTCGGCGCCATCATCCTCGATATCGGCAGTTGCGCCTTCGCCCGGACGCTCCCTTTGAGCGGCCGCGAGCGCCTGGTGATGAAGCTGACCCTTCTGCTGCTGGCGGCGATCTGGATCACGATCGCCTTGAGCAAGAGCCACGCCTTGATTTTCGTGGTCGTCGTGTTGGTTGTGGGCTTCAGCGTTCGCCAGTTCGCGCGCGGCCATTTTCTGCATCCGGAAGCCCCCGCCGTGCCGGCTCGCGCGTCCCCGCCCGTCCCCAGCCCCGCCGCGGGCCAGTTCATCGGCCAATCTATACTCGTCGCCGCCCGCGGCTGGACTCCGGCCCTGCAGTTTGCCCTGGAGGAAGCCCGGGTGCGCGGCGCGCATTTGCTCGTGCTCTACGTCCGGGAAGTCGCCGTGAACATTGCCATGGTCAGCAACTGGCAGGAAGACCCCGACGCCAGGGTGCTGTTTACCCGGCTGGAATCCGAGGCGGGCGGGTTGAAGGTCAACAAGCTCTACAGCGTCAGCGACTCTCCGGCGGACACCATCATTGACATTGCGGCGACCTTCGGCGTGGACACCGTCGTGCTCGGCGGCAGCCGCCGGGCCGCCCTGGTCAATCTCCTGAAGGGAAACGTCGTGACCCGTGTCGCCGCCAACCTGCCCGAATCCATGCACCTGATCGTGATTGGCTGAAGGGTTCCCGCTCCCCGGCCGACCGCAAGACAACTCACCCGACCTTCCCAACGGGCTCTTCCTTCTCCCGAACCAGGCTGAATCGCAGGGAAAACTTCCGGCCATGTCCGGCCAAGAGCCAGACCGAGAGCAGGAGCAAAACCGTATTCTCGACCAGCTTGTGGCAGATGAAGACCTCACCCGCGCCGCAACCGCAATCGAACTTCACCGCGCAGAAGGGAATGCCTGTGGTCGCGGCAATGGCCAGCGCCCGTTTCAGCACGATGAGTGTGAAAGGCACCAGCATTGCCACCACGTTCAGCGCGGCTCCCCGGACGGCTACCCCCAGCAACAAGAGCGCCCCGCAATAGACTTCAAACCACGGCAGCGCCGCCCCGATCGCGTTCAGCAGGAATGGGTTGGCCACCATGTCGTATTGCCGCACCAGCTTCAGAAAGGCCTCCGGGTGCGGAAACGCCTTGTTCAAACCCATGAAGATAAACAGGATGCCCAGCCACCAGCGGGCGATCACGGCGGCGGCATTCCGCGCGATGCCGCTCAACACCAGCAGCCCATAGAGCACTTGCAGCCACGGCGCAATTTGTGCGAACAGGCTCGACAGCACCGGGTCCGTCACCCGCAGCTGCTGGCGCACAAAAATCAGGAACTCAGCCCCGTGGACGACGTTGATCAAGCCCAGGCAGATGAACAGCCCGCCCAACAGCCATCTCCCCAGGAGGGCAGCGATCCGCCAGGGCTTGCGCTGGTCGGTGGCGTGACTGGCGCTCATCGTTTCGAGCCCTCGCCGGCGGCGGGAACCGCGGTGTGGGTCACATTGGTGAACTGGCCGCTGTTGCGCGGCCCGATCTCGACCGGCAGCCCGTTCGTGATCCATTCGAAGAAGCCGCCGCCATACACAAACACCTTCTCCTGCGGCAGGTCGATGCTGTCCCGCAGCATGATCGCCGCATGCTCGCTGTCGTCGCAATCCCCGCCGTTGCAGTAGAAGATGATCTGCTGCGCGGTCAGGCAAACGGCGATCACGCCGGCCAGGTGATTCTCCGGGTGGAACCGGTCGAAGAGGTAAGCGCCCGGAATATGGCCGGCCCGGTAGTTCGCCTCGTCCCGGGCATCAATAAAGATGACCTCATCCCGTTCCCGGCGGGGGTCGTGAAAAAGCTGCGTTACTTGATTGCTGTTGGCCAGTTGCAGGCCGTGTTCCCGGAGGCGCGCGGCCAGGATCTCCAGGGGGGAGTTGGTGCCGGTGCCGGCAGTCCCCGCCACATTCGTCCCGGCGGCAGGCTGCAAGGACAGTTTCGTGCCGGGGAAGTAGTTCCTGGCGAGCTCAAGGCCGCGCGGCGAGAGACCGTTGGCGGCAAAGGCCAGGGCCGCGCCGATCACTGCCACCAGCGCGCCTTCCTGCAAGACACTTTTCACTAGCGGCCGGCTGGCGACGGCAACGGCGGCGGAGCCGGTCTGGACGGCGGGTTGCCCACCGTCGGAGGGGCCGGCCTCACCGCCGGCGCAACCGGCCCGGGCGGCACCGCCGGGCGCGGCATCTGCATGATGGGCACCTTGAGCACCGGGAACCTCGGGTGACTTGTCTTGACCCTCAGCTCGACCTGCTGGCCCGGAGGCAGCTCGAATCCTTGCGGGAAGGCCACCAGCGCGGCAAAAGCCTTGCCGGGCTGCATTTCCTTTATCTCGGCTTCCACACCCTGGACGTTCACGGTCGGCTCGGTCAAAAGCACGGCATTGGTGCTTTGGTTCCTGATCGAGACAGAGTTGGTTAACGCGTTTGCCAACGGTCCCGGAGCCAGCGTGATGTACGAAGGAACCACCACGATGGCCGGCTGCACGTTTGCCACGACCGGGACGCTCAGCGTCGGCGGGTTCGTCCAGCCCGTCCGCAGACTGATCTGGCCCTGCACACTCCCCATGGACAGCGGGGGCACCGTCGTAATCTTCAGTTGGTAGCTCTTGCCCGGAGTATTGGTGGCAAGCTCGGTGGCGAACATGCGGTTATTGCTCTCCGGCGGAGAGAGCAGCAGCGGTTCGCCGGTATTGTTCGTGATCGTGACCATCACGGAAACCTTCTCCGTATCCGGCAACACGTTGAGCACGGCCAGGGGCGGATTCAGGTCAATCGCCTTGTAGATCGTCCCTTTGATTTGCAGGAACACCGTGGGCTGGTTGGTGACATTGCATTGCACGGTCACCTGTTTGAGAGACTGCCCGTTGTAGCCGGTGGTGTTGAACTGGATCGGGATGTTGCCGGTCTTGCCGGGCTCCACTTGCCGGGTCCACTCACCCGCTGCGGTGCAGCCACACTGCGGCTGCACACTGTTGAGGATCAGCAGCGCGTCGCCGGTGTTCGTGAACACGTAGGTGTACTTGACCGGCTCGCCGGCCCTGACCCTGCCAAAATCATATATCGGGGTTGCAAATTGGATCTTTGGCCCCAGGACATTGGTTGCGGCCGCCGCATCCGGAGGCGTTAACGCCGGTTGTGCCACAACAACGACCTGTCCCGCAGCCAGGAGGGATGCCACCCAAACCGCTTTCTGAATCGAAGCACTCATATATCGCATCTAAATGCCTATTATCTCAGATAATGCTGGCTCTGAAAAGTCAATTCTCGGCCATATCGAATTGCCTGAATCCTTAGCGAAGCACACTTTGCCGCTCAGCAATGTGGGGAACGGA
>DAOTCE010000036.1 GCA_035452965.1 Candidatus Paceibacterota bacterium
CTCGGAAATCAATCGGTTCACCCCTGCTTTTCCCAAGCTATGGGAACGGAGTGGATTACGTTCATAGCGCTATTCCTTCCCCAAATACTCCTGGTTGTCCAGTGTGGTTCCCCCTTTGCCGCTCATGGCCTAGCTTCTCTCCATAGGCGGTCGATATGGTCAAAGCAGGATTTTGGAGCTGGTAAAGGGCAAAGCCCCATTCTTCAGAGCCGAATCTGCATTAAAGTTACGCTACAACATTGCCCCGACTTAGACGGTTGCGGGTGCCTGCCCCTGCCAAGTAGATCAGATCAGTTAATCGGCGTTGGCTCGAAAAGAGTTTTCTTTTGTGCCTGACTGCTTAAGATTGGCCGCTGCCGATAAACAAGCATGTACAACCTATGAGCAATACTATCAACAATCTGAAAGAAGCATTCGCGGGCGAAAGCCAGGCCAGTCAAAAATATCTGGCCTTCGCGAAGCGGGCCGAGAAAGAGGGCTTTCGGAACATCGCAACGCTGTTCCGAACCGCCGCGCAAGCCGAGCGCATTCATGCCGAGGGACATCTCGGCGCGTTGGACGGCATTGGAACCACTGCCCAGAACCTTCAAGCGGCCATTGACAACGAGACGTATGAGTACACCAAGATGTACCCGCCGATGCTCACGCAGGCGCAAGCGGATGGGCACAAAGCCAAACGCATGTTTGATTACGCGGCCAAGGCGGAAGCGGTCCACGCGCAGCTATACCAAACCGCTTTGGCAGCAGTGCGGGAAGGCAAGGATCTGCCCGAGATAAAGATCTATCTCTGTCCCGTGTGCGGCCACATCGAATTTGGGACGCCCCCTGAAGCATGCCCGATCTGCGGCGTGAAAGGATCAAGCTACATCCAGGTGCAATCTTAAGACTTGGCCTTCGGTCCGGTGCCCGGGGGCACCCGGCGCGCGCGTTTGCTCTTGAGCGCGAGCAGGCTGGAAGCGGTGAGGAACTCCCGGCGTGATAAGGTGGGAATTGAGGGCGAGGCGGACCGCACCAAGCCCAAGGCAAAATGCGCTAGCCGAGTGAAGTATGCCTCACTGGGGCATACGCCGCAATAGCATGGACATCTCGGCAAAGCGTCCACGCTTGGGTTGTCTTCACAACCACTCTTTCAGCTTCTCCTGATACTTGTTGTAGATGAAGCCCAGGACGAGCAGGACGATACCCAGCGCCATGAAACTCAGGATGCGATAGAGAGTCTCCAGTTTCCAGACATCGAAGATCACCACGCGGCCCAGGGCGCAGGCTAACACGCCCAGTCCCATCCAGCGATACATCCGCTCCCTTAGCACGATGCCGACTGTGAAGAATCCCAGCGCCAACAAAGACCAGCCGGCGGTGAGATAGAAGCCGCCGGGCTGTTGCTCCAGCACCCAGAGCGAGAGGAATCGCCACAGGCTCAGTCCGCCGACCAAGATGGCCGTCGTGTGAATTTCCGGAGGGAGCGGGTAGCGGTCAGGCAAACGCCGGGCCAGTTGACGCTGGGCCAGCAGGATGATAATGGCCAGCAGGTTTGGCCAATAGATCCGGGGTGCCTCGATCAGCGGCAGCCAGAACAACCCCAGAGCAACTGCCGTGTATGGGACGCTGAAGAGTAAAGCCTCCCGGTTTCGCTGCCAGCCTGCCCACAGGAAAATACACAGTCCGAGCAGCGCCAGCAGCCAAATCCGCTCGCGGGAGGGAATATAGGCGCTGACCCACCACATGGACATCGCCAGCGCGACCCAGCGATAGACCAGCGCGATTTGCAGCAAGGGCTGGCTGACCCGCCCGGCAGGGTCGGGTTTGCGTGCGAACCAGTTTGTGGTTCCATACGAAAGCAGGCCCAGCGCGGCAATTGGCAGGAGCGCCAGAGCCCAGGCAGGCTTCGCCTCGCTCAGCTGAAGCGCAAATTGGACGCCGCTGACCAGCATAAAGATCTGGGCGCAGGCAGCCAGCAGCCAGGCGCGGGTGAAGACCCCATACGCAGTCAGGGCGACCGCGAGCAGACTCGTTACCGCCAGCCAGGCAGGCGCCCCAATCTTCGGCTCGAGCCAGCCGTAGAGCACGCCCACCGTGGCCAGGGCATATAGCCCTTGCCAGACGACGCCAATTTGGGATCGCAATTGCAGGATCGTCTCCCTCTGCCACCAATGACTCAGCCCGAGGGTAATGGCGATCATCACCGCCGGATTCCACCATGGCGGCAATGGGCTGGCGGCCGAGGCATTGAAGACCCACGCCAACTGCGCGAGCAGCAAGTAGCCCTGGCTGAGCAGAGTCACTTCGCGCACACGCAAGACGTAAATGGAGAGCGTTAGGAGCAACGCCTCCATCGCCAACACCAACGGGAAGTTGTTCTGGCTGGTATTGTCCCAGGTGACGACCAACCAGATGACCAGCGCGAGCACGGTGAAGTAGCTTGGCTGCGGGCGCAGCAGCACTTCGGTGGCCGCCGCGGTTTGGCGGTGAGCCAAGACGGTGTTTACCATCATCAGCGCGCCCAACCCCACGCCAAGCCACAGCCCGGGGGTGTCGAACTCCTGCATCCCGTCCATGCCCCAGCCGACCGCCAACGCCGCGGAGATGTAGGCCCCAATCCGCAAGACCAGGTTCTGGCGGTGCTGGCCGGCGATAAGCAGGAACACGCTCTCAACGGCGAGAATCAACGCAAGCTGCAGGCCGGAGAACCTGGCGATAAAGCCCACCGTCACCAGCAGCAAACCCTGCGTGAGGTAGGAGTTCTTTGCGTGGGCTTCGGCCGCCAGGAAGCGCCGCGCGGCCTCCGCCAGCACCAGCAGCCCAACTCCGTAGCTCAAGGCGAATTTCCAGAATCCGCCGGTCTGGACTTGCAGCATCGTCAGGACGAAGCCTGCGAAGAAGGCTCCGTTATTGAGCGTGAGGAAGCTGGCACGGTTTTGCCCGGCGAACTTCTCGTCCCGGGAGAGGAAGACTGCGGCGGTGAACAGCAGCCAGTAGCTGATGAGAAACCAGGTGCCCGCCCAAAGTCCTTGTTCCGGCGAGGCCCAGTGCCAATGGCTGCCGCTGAAGAAGCGCCAGAAGGCATACGCGGTGTAAGTGGCCGCGAGGCTGGCGAAGGTGAGCGTGGCCCATCGGTTGCGGACCAGGAAGAACACCGCCGCCGCGGTCAGGACCAGGTTCGAGTAAAGCGTGAAGTAGCCGACGCGCGTGATGATCGAGGTATAGTAAGCGAGCCCCACAGCGAACAACGCCAGCACCTCGGACTTCTTTCCGTCGGCAATCCACACCATGAAGGCCGCCCACGCCAGCAACAGACCGCCATCCAGCCCGGGGCTGGCAATGATCCGCAGACGTTCGATGTGGTGCGCGGCGTAGGTGGTGAAATAGACGGCGGCCAGGCCGCCCGCGAAGAGCACTTGCGCGTAGTTCTTGAGGGATTCTTTGACCGCTCTGCGCTGCCACCACCCGCCGGCTAGCAGCAATGCCGCGCTGGCAAGGTACAGCAGGGCAACCTTGCCGCCCGGCCCAAGCTGGCTGATGAAGTTCTGGTAGGCGAGGTTCCCGAAGAAGACCAGCGCCGTGAGCACCATCACAATGCCCACGCGCACCAGCCAGTAAGTGCCCAGGCGCATCTCGAACGAGCCTTTCTCGCCGGTTGTCGCTGTGGTTACCACGGGTGGCCTGTTTGGCGGTGTGGCCGCCGGCGGCACGGTGGACACCTTTGTTAATGCGGGGGGAATGCGAACGCTGATTCGCGGCACGACCGGCTCGGGGCGAATGATGGGCGGAACTGCCGTCGAGGGAGTGGCAACAGGCTTGGCAGCCGGCTGCTGTGCATTGGGTGGCCTTTCCGGTCGGGGGGCTGCCAGCGCCGCTGCGTCCGGTCGCGCCACATTAAGACGCTCCTCCAACGAGCTGAGGTGTGCGGACAACTGGGCCAGCTCGTGCGCCAGCCGGGCTTGTCGCTCTTTCAGCCGCTCCAATTCCAACCGCTCTGGTTCGTTCATAACCGTGTTTTCCTGGCGCCGTCGGCGCTAACTCCTCCCAGCTGCCCCCGTTATCTGGCGGCGAGGAGGTCGCCCAGGGCAGGAGCCGGGACTTTCGGCTGCGCGCTAAACTGCCCACAAGCATGCCCGAAATAGCACACCATCCAGAACGCTGCCGAGACTAGGAGCAGGGCCGCAAGCATGCCAGCGCAAACTCGAAGCTTCCGGACCCGCAGCGTGTGCTGATTCGTTTTCATGCCGCAAACCTAGCCCCATACGGTGCCAGGGTGTTAATTGATAAACTTTGCGGCAGTATTGGTTTAACCGATGGGCTGGTTTCATTCCGCGGAGTGTATGCGGCGGGGCGTTGGCTGAAGCTCATGCCAGAGGGTTGGCGTGGCATTGACGGGGCTCGCGGAAGGCGTTGGAATAGAGGCGAGTTTGGCGTTGGAAAGAATGCCGGTATGGGGTAAGTGATAGCTTATGAGTGAGCGTTTTGACTCGATCTACGCGCACGGCATGATCCGGGCGGCGGTGTGCATCCCATCGCTACGCGTGGCCGACCCGGCCTTTAACCTGGAGCGCACGCTGGCGCTGGCCCGGCAGGCGTCCCGGGCCCAGGTAGCCGTCGCGCTGTTCCCTGAGCTGGGCCTTTCGGCCTACTCGAACGACGATCTGTTTCACCAGGACGCGCTGCTGGACGCCAGCAAAGCGGCTGTGGCGCAGTTGGTCAAGGCGAGTGCCGCCTTAACCCCCGTGCTGGTGGTGGGGTCGCCGCTAATGTTCGAGGCCAAGCTGTTCAATTGCGCCGTGGTGATCTACCGCGGGCAGGTGCTGGGGCTGGTGCCCAAGACCTACTTGCCGAACTACCGCGAGTACTACGAGAAGCGGCAGTTCGCCTCCAGTCGCGACGCGGTGAGCCGCGAGGTCACCTTCTTGGGCAAGCGCGTGCCGTTTGGCAATGACTTGGTGTTCGAGGCCGGCAACTTCGAGGGCTTCCGGCTGCATGCGGAGATTTGCGAGGACGTGTGGGTGCCTGTTCCGCCCAGCACCTATGCGGCTATGGCGGGGGCAACCGTGCTGCTCAACCTCTCGGCCAGCAACATCACGGTCGGCAAGGCGGAATACCGACGCAACCTGTGCGCGGGCCAGTCAGGGAAGTGCATCGCCGCGTACCTGTATTCGTGCGCCGGGCCGGGCGAGTCCACGACGGACCTGGCCTGGGACGGGCACGCGCTGATCCACGAAAACGGCGACCTGCTGGCGGAGTCGGCGCGATTTGCCGACAGGGAGCAGATGATCACGGCGGACGTGGACCTGGAGCGGCTGATGCACGACCGGATGCGGTTGGGCAGCTTCAGCGATTCGGTGGCGGACCACCGCGCGCGCCTGCGGGAGATGCGGCGCATTCCATTCGAGTTTCGAGTCCCGAGAGGCCGCGTGGCGTTGCGGCGGGAGTTCCCCCGTTTCCCCTACGTGCCGAGCGACGCGCGCGAGCGCGACCAGAGGTGCTTCGAGGCCTACAACATCCAGGTGCACGGCTTGCTGAAGCGGTTGTCGAACGCGGGCATCAAACGAATAGTCATCGGCGTCTCGGGCGGACTGGACTCGACGCAGGCGCTCATCGTGGCGGCCCGGACGATGGACCGGCTGGGGCCGCCGCGGAAGAACATCCTGGCCTACACCATGCCCGGATTCGCCACCAGCGAGCTGACGCTCCGCAACGCGCACAAACTGATGAAGGCGCTGGGCGTCACTGCCAGCGAGATTGACATCCGGCCGTCGTGCGCGCAGATGTTCCGCGACATCGGGCATCCATTTGCCGGCGGCAAGCCCGTGTATGACGTCACCTTCGAGAATGTGCAGGCGGGCGAGCGCACCTCGCACCTCTTTCGCCTGGCCAACCAACACAACGCGCTGGTGCTGGGCACGGGCGACCTGAGCGAACTGGCGCTGGGCTGGATGACTTACGGCGTCGGCGACCACATGTCGCACTACAACGTGAACTGCTCGGTGAGCAAGACGCTGATCCAGCACCTGATCCGGTGGGTCGTGTCGTCGGGGGAGTTCGACGCGGCCACCAATAATGTGCTGGGGGCGATCCTGGCGACGGAGATTTCGCCCGAGCTCGTCCCCCACGCGAAAGGCAGGTCCGCCCGCCCGGCCCAGAAGACGGCGGACGTGGTGGGGCCTTACGAGCTGCAGGACTTCAACCTCTACTACATCACGCGGCATGGGTTCCGGCCCAGCAAGGTCGCTTTCCTGGCCTGGCACGCGTGGGGCGACAAGAACCGCGGCGCCTGGCCCGACCTGCTGCCGGCGGAGAAGCGGCACCAATATGACCTGCGGACCATCAAGAAGTGGCTGGGGGTATTCCTCTATCGCTTCTTCAAGATCAGCCAGTTCAAGCGCTCGGCGATGCCCAACGGCCCGAAGGTCGGCTCCGGCGGCGCGCTCTCTCCGCGCGGCGACTGGCGCGCCCCCAGCGATTCCGAGGCCGAGGTGTGGTTGAGCGAGTTGCGAGACAACGTGCCGAGCTAAGCGTCAAGGCCGCTTCAGCTCTCGCGAGCGCCAGAGGTAGTAGATGGCGGGATAAACGAGCAACTCCATGATCGTGGATGTGATGACGCCGCCAATCATCGGGGTGGCGATGCGTTTCATGACATCGGCGCCGGTGCCGTGGCTCCAGAGAATGGGTGCGAGGCCGGCGACGATGACACACGCAGTCATGGCCTTCGGGCGAACGCGTTTGACGGCACCGTGGTAGATGGCGTCGCGGAGGTGAGCGAGATTGCCCATCAGACCGCGCTTCTTCCAGTTCTCGTAGGCGAGGTCGAGGTAAAGGAGCATGACGACGCCGGTCTCGGCGTCCAGGCCGGCCAGGGCGACGATGCCGACCCATACCGCGACACTGAAGTTGTAGTCTAGCAGCGCGAGAATGCCGATGGCTCCGACCAGGGAGAATGGCACGGCGAGCATAACGATGGCGGTCTTTATGGCCGAGCGGGTGTTGAGGTAGATGATGAGAGTGATGATGAGCAGGGTCAGTGGGACGACGATCATAAGGCGGTGCTTGGCCTTGACCATGTATTCGTATTCGCCGCTCCAGAAGAGGTTGTAGCCGATAGGGACCTTAATCTCGCCTTTGGTGACGGCTTCGTTGACGGCGCGCATGGCCATCTGGACGTAGGTGCCAACGTCAATATCTTTGACATCCACGTAGATCCAGGCATTGGGGACCGCGGCTTCGCTCTTGATGCCCATCGGGGCGCGAACGGTTTCGATGGTGGCGAGTTGGCCGAGGGGAACTTGCGCGCCGGTGGGCGTGGGGACGACGATTTCCCGCAGGGCGCCGAGGTTCTCGCGGAAGTCGCGGCTGTATCGAAGGTTGACGCTGTAGCGCTCCAGGCCCTCAACGGTGGTGGTGAGCGGCATGCCGCCGAGAGCGACTTCGAGCACGTCCTGCACGTCGGCAACGTTGAGGCCGTGACGGGAGATAGCGTCACGGTCTATGTTGAACTGAATGTAGTTGCCGCTCATGGTGCGCTCGGCAAAAGCGCTGAGGGTGCCGGGCACCGTCTTGACGACCGTTTCGACCTCCGCTGCCACGCGTTCCAACTCAGCCAGGTCAGGGCCGGCAATCTTGATTCCAACGGGCGTCTTGATGCCGGTGGCGAGCATGTCAATGCGGGTCTTGATGGGCATGGTCCAGGCATTGTTGAGGCCGGGGAACTGGATGGCGGAGTTCATAGCGTCGGTGAGCTCGTCCACAGTGCGGCGGCGGTGGGCGATGACGGTGCCGTTGGCGTTTCTAATGTCCACGGCGGGCCATTGCTCCTCGGGCTTCAGCATGATGGTGGTTTCGATCATGTCCATCGGGGCGGGGTCGGTGGCGGTTTCGGCCCGGCCGATCTTCCCAAAGACGTGGCGCACCTCCGGGAAGCTCTTGATGATCTGGTCGGTCTGCTGGAGGATCGCGCGCGCCTCAGTCACGCCGAGGCCCGGGAAAGTCGTGGGCATGTAGAGGAGGTCGCCTTCGTAGAGCGGCGGCATGAACTCGGAGCCGATGTTCTGGTAGGGGAATACCTTGCCGATCTTAAAGGCCCATTCCTTGACGGGACCGTCCGGCAGCAGCCGGGCTGCCAGTCTATTCCACGGGAAGAAGACCCAGAGGACGAGCGTCGCGGCGAGTGTGACCACCGTCCAGCGCCACTTGATGACGAAGTCAATGACCGGGTGGTAGAGCCAGATGAGGAAGCGGTTAATGGGGTTCTTCTCCTCGGCAGGGATTTTGCCGCGGATGAAGAAGCCCATGAGGATGGGCGCGAGGGTGATCGAGAGGATCGCTGCCGCCGCCATCGAGTAGGTCTTCGTATAGGCGAGGGGCTTGAACATTCGGCCCGACTGCTCGGTTAGCATAAAGATGGGGAAGAACGAAACTGTGATCACGAGCAGCGAGTAGAACAGCGTCGGCCCCACCTCCACGGACGCGTCCCGAATGATGTCCCAGTGAGGCCGCTTGCCCTGGTTGCGCTCCAGGTGCTTGTGGGCGTTCTCGATCATGATGATTACCGCATCCACCATCGCGCCGACGGCGATGGCGATGCCGCCCAGGGACATGATGTTTGAGCTGATGCCCTGGCCGAACATGACCAGGAACGAGATGAGCACGGCGATCGGCAGGATGACGATGGCCACAAACGCGCTGCGCACGTGCAGGAGAAACGCAAGGCACACCAGTGCCACCACGATGCTTTCCTCAAGCAGCTTCTGCTCCAGCGTCTTGACGGCACGCTCAATTAGCGCGCTGCGGTCATAGGCGATGGAATACGTCACGTCGGGCGGCAGGCCTTTCATGGCGACGTCCAGCTTTCTCTTCACGTCGAGGATCACCTGGCGGGCGTTGGCGCCGTAGCGCACCACGACCACGCCGCCGACCGTCTCACCGCGGCCGTTCAGCTCGGCAATGCCGCGGCGCATGTCCGGACCGAACTGCACGTCGGCCACCTGGCCCAGCAAGATTGGCACTCCCTTGTCCCCGACGCCCACTGCAACTTTGCGGAGGTCGTCGAGCTCGCTGACGTAGCCGCGCACGCGCAGGATAAACTCTTTCTCTGCGAGTTCAACGGACCGGCCGCCCACCTCGCCGTTGCTGCGCTTGACCGCCATCGCGACCTCGGAGATCGAGAGGTTGTACGCGCGCAGCTTGGTCGGGTCCACGGTCACTTGGTATTGCCGCACGAAGCCGCCAACCGAGGCCACCTCCGCGACGCCTTGCACCGAGGCCAGTTGGTAGCGCAGATACCAGTCCTGCATGGAGCGTAGTTCGGCGAGGTCGCGGTTGGTGGAGTTGAGCGAATACATGAAGGCCCAGCCGACACCGGTCGCGTCGGGCCCGAGGCTGGGCGAGACGCCCTGGGGCAGACGTCCGCTAAGTCCGCTGAGGTATTCCAGCACACGGCTGCGCGCCCAGTAGATATCGGTGCCGTCCTCAAAGATGATGTAGACAAAGGAGAAGCCGTAGAAAGAGTAGCCGCGGACGACTTTGGCCTTCGGCACCGAGAGCATCTTCGTGGTGATGGGATACGTCACCTGGTCCTGCACAATCTGCGGGGCCTGGCCGGGCCACTCGGTGTAAAGGATGACCTGCACGTCCGACAAGTCGGGGATGGCGTCCAGCGGGACGTTTCGCACCGCGTACACGCCGCCCAGCACCAGCGCCAGCGTCCCCAGCAGGACGACGAACCGATTCTTGAGAGAGAAATCTATGATGCCTTTGAGCATGGCCGGCGTTCGCGCTCAGTGTTGATGTTCGTGAGCCGGCGGCCCGCCCGCCGGATGCTGCTTCCGCCAATTCGCCTCCGCGATCTTGCCGTGCGCCACCGTGGCTGTGGATGCCAGATCCATCTCGCACTTCGGGCATTTGCCGGGCTTGTCGGAGACCACGTCCGCGTCAGACGCCATGGGGCAAGTGTAGAGTTTAGCGGGCCTGACCATCGCGGCGGGTGTGTTGGTGCTCGGTTCGGGTTTCGGCTGCTCCATCACCGGGATGAGGGTCATGCTGCACTTGGGGCACTTGCCTGCCTTGGATTCGTGCACTTCGCTGTGCTCGGGCATCGGGCAGGTGTAGTAAAGCAGCTTGCCGCCGGGCTGCATCTTCGAGAGGGCGGCGCCACCCACCGGCACGAGCGTCATAGCGCAAAGGGAGCACTTGCCCGGGTGATCGTACCTGATGGAAACGTGTTCGGGCATGGGACAGACGTACTTCATGACGTTCGTCTGCTTTGCGGTGACCGCTGCCTCTGCGCCCATCGCCACATGACCCGCATGCGGTGCGGTTGTGGCCGTGGTGCCGCCCTGCGGGCCGCTCAGCTTCTGGATCGCCTCGCGGAGCTGGCTTTCAGAGTCGAGCAGAAACTGGCCTGAGGTGACGATTCGCTCCCCTTCGCTCAAACCGCTGATGACCTGGTAGGTGTCATTCTCCGCCTGCGGTCCGAGCACAACGGTGCGCGGCTCGAAGCGGCCTCCCTCCAGCGCCAGAAATACCGTGTTCCTTTCGCCGCTGCGCAGAATCGCCATGTCGGGCACGAGCAGGGCGGCAGGAGCCAGTTCCGAGCGGAGTTGGACCGTCGCAAACATTCCAGGCTTCAGAAAGTATCCGGGATTATGAAACTCCATGCGCACGCGCGCCGTCCGCGTTTTCTCATCCACGTTCGGATAGAGGTAGGTCACCCGCCCGCGGAACTCGCGGTCAGGGAGGTAGGAAAGCGTCACCGTTGCCTCCTGGCCGAGCTTCACGTAGGAAAGGTCCTGTTCGTAGATCTGTGCCTGCACCCACACCAGCCCGAGGTCCGCCAGCCGGTAGAGCTTCATGCCGGCGTCCACCATTTGGCCTTCCACGACCATTTTCTCCACCACAAATCCGTCTTGCGGCGCGACGACTCGCAGCGTCTTGCGCGGCTCTCGCGTGCGCTCGAGTTCGGCAATCTGCTCATCTGAAATGTCGAAGAACTTCAGCTTGGTGCGCGCGCTGGCCTTGAGCGCCACGTCGCCGGGCGCGGTGGTCCCTTCCAGCGCGATGACATATTCCCTCTGCGCGCTGTAAAGCTCCGGCGAGTAGATATCGAAAAGCGGCTCACCGCGGTGCACCTGCTGTCCCGTGGCGTCCACATAGAGCTTCTCAATCCAGCCTTTGAACTTCGTCGTCACATCGGCGAGCCCCGCCTCGTTGTAGTCGATCGCGCCCACTGTCCTCACCACGCGCCGCAGCGGCCCGCGCGTGACCGTGGCAGTGCGGATGTTCATATTCTGCACCGTCATCGGTTCAACGGTAATGAGTTGGGAAGCGCTCGCGCCGCCCTTACTTTCGTGCACTGGCACCATGTCCATGCCCATGCTGTCCTTGGCCGGCACCGGGCTCGTCTCACCCGGATTCATTGTGGACGTGTAGAACTTCATTTTCCGCTCGCCCGAGGCTGTCGCATCGGACGCGCTGGCCTGCCTCCGCACGGGCGTCAGCTTCATCCCGCAGACCGGGCAATTGCCGGGCTTGTTTTGAACTACCTGCGGATGCATCCCACAGGTGTAAAGGTGCTCATCTTTGGTCTGACCTTTCCTGTCGTGATCGTTGCCGCACCCGGTCAATACCAGGCCCGCTCCGCCGCCGATCACCAGCAGCGCCACAAGAAATGCAGTCGCACGGCCGCTTTTGATTCGAATCTTCATCGGTAACGTCTTCAACCAACTCATTGGCTCATTCCTCCCTGGTTCATCCTATTCCCGGCCCCGATGCCCGGCGAGGATATCTCCATGCGCGCGGCACCTCCACCGGCTGGCGGCATGCCCTGCATGATCAGGGAAAGCTCCGCCAGCGATAGCTCCCGCTGCGTTCGCGCTTCGACCTCGTCAAGGTTGAAGCGCAGCAGCGTCTGCTCCGCTTCGGTCAGATTCAGGAAGTCCACCTGCCCGGCCATGTAGGCCGACCGCGCCACCTCGAGCGATTGCCGCTGCTTCGGCAGCAACGTCTTCTGCAGGACGTTCAGATTGCGTGTGGTCTCGCGGTACACAAAGGCTCTTTCAGCCACGTCCACCGCCAGCCCGATCTGGTTCGCTGTGAGGCGCGCTTCGCCCGCGCGCTTGTTCGCCTGGGCTTCAGCCACCTGCGCCGCCAGCTTGTCCCGCCATAGCGGGATACTTACGGTGCCAAATGGCCGGTATAGAACCGGGCTCATCTTCACATCGGCCATCAAACCGACGCTTGTGTCCGGCATGCGCGCCTTGTAGGCCAGCCGGATAGCGGCCTCGGCCGCGTGTACGTCTGCGGCCATCGCCTTGAGCAGAGTGTTTTCCGCCAGCGCCTGCTCCAGCCATTTGTCCGCTGTTACGTCCAGCGGGGTGGACTCAAACCGGGCCGGCACCGGCATCGGGTCGGTCGGATCAACTCCGAGAGCGGCCTTCCATTGCGCTAGCAGCGGCGCGCGGGAATCCTCCAGGTTGAGGATCTCGTTGCCAAGCCGTTCCTGCTCGATTTGCGCCCGCAGTACGTCCTGCAACGTCAACTTGCCCACCTCGTTCTGAGAGCGTGCCAGTCTTTCCAACTCTTGCAGCAGGCCCAGGTTCTCGCGGTTGACGCGAATCTTCTCCTCCAGGAAATGGAGTTGGTAGTAAGTCCGCTTCACGTCGTAAGCGCTTCGCAGTGAAGCTGCCTTGAACGTAAAATAGCCGCCCTGGCTTGCCGCCGCAGCCACGGCTCCGGCTGCTCGCAGCTTGCCCATTCCGGGAAAGCTCATCATCAGCCCCGGCATGACCGAACTGACCACGTCCTGGATGTCCATCTCAAACGTGAGCTGCGGGTCTGGCAGTGACCGCTGCACCGTGATTCGCTCCACCGAGGCAACCCAGTCAAAGTACGCCGCCGCGACCTTTGGCTGGTTCAGCAGCGCGTAGGTGAGGAAGTTGCTAAGGCTGGACTGGCTGGTCAGCGCCGGCAGGGCCGGCTTCCGGCCTTCCGGTCGGTAAGTGCTGGCGACCGCCTGGACTTGGCGGCGAGCCTCTTTTTCACCCTTGGCGGGCACGCCCCGGCAACCCGCCAGCAGCATGAGCGAGATTAAGATGGTATAAGTCTTCATAGCTAAGGAAATACATTGAGCGCAGGCACGGCAGGGCGCTTCCGTAGTGCGCCGGCGCGGTACACACTACGTGCGTGAAGAGAGGAAAATCAGAGCAGAAACGAGCAGTTCTGCTGGTAGAGAGGGAGGGATGCCGCGCGATGCGGCACTGCGGGCGTTGAGAAAATGACGTAACTGGCGGGTGGGGAAACCGCGAAAGCCATCGCTGCCGGGGCCAGCAGAAGCAATTGACTTGCTGGCGAAATCCTCGGGGCGGGTGTAACCGGCGCAGGTTCCGAGCGAGGGGTAGTCTCGCTCATACAGCAGTCGGCGTTGCCGCACTTGCAGCACACGCAGCCCGAACTGCCCGGCGTTGTCGGGGCCACCTGGGCGCAGATGAATGGGGCGCTCTGAGCCCAAACCAGCGCCAGACTGAACAGGATGGCCAACAACGGTCTCACACGATTCGGGAGGCAGTTACCTCTTGGGGCATGGTCTAGCTCTTGTCCTTCCTGGCCTTTGCCTCGGCTTCTTCAACCTTCTTGATGTACTTGGCCGTGTCCTTCTTGAAGTCTTTCAAGCACGACTTGCAGCAGAGCTTGATTTCGCGACCCTCGTGGACAAAGACATAAGGGGCCCCCATTTCACCTAGCTTATCATCGCTCACAACGCACGTCTTAAGCGGATAAGGTTTCGGTTTCTCGGTTTTCTTGTCGGCGGCCAGGCCAGACACGGAAGCCAGGATGAACGTTACCACGAGGGACGTGATGAATATTCTCGAAGCCTTCATAATCTCTAAATGTTCACGCGCATTATACACCAACCGGGGCTGGTTTGCTCAACAAATAACTAGCGCCAAAAGCAGTTGAGGACACCCTGACCGGCGGCGGTTTGGCTTCGGGCGATGGCCTGGGTGATGAACTCTTTCGCCCGTTGCACGGCGTTCGCCAACGAGCAACCCCGCGCCAGGTGCCCCGCAATCGCGGCGGAATAGGTGCAGCCTGTGCCATGGGTGCTCACGCTCCGGATGAAGGGGGCGCTGAGGAGTAGCTCCTGCCGGCCGTCGTAGAAGATGTCCACCGCCTGTCTGAGCCCAGGAAGGTGCCCGCCCTTAACCAGAGTCGCGCAGCCAAACTGCTGATACAACGTGCGAGCCGCCGCGCGGAGATCGGTCACGGAGCCCAGCTTTGTCCCGACCAGGATGCCGGCCTCGTCCAGGTTGGGCGTGACCAGCGTGGCGAGGGGTAGCAGCTTCGCGCACAAAGCCCTGACCGCATCCGGCTTCAGTAACTGGGCGCCGCTGGTCGAAACCATCACCGGGTCCACCACCAGTGGCACGCGCTGGCAGCGTTTCAGGGCCACGGTGACGGCGCGGATGATCGGGGCCGAGTAGAGCATCCCGGTCTTGATGGAGGCTGGGCGCAACGCCTCGAACACGGCTTCCATTTGACCGCGCACGATGTTCACATTGCACGCTTGGATGCCATACACCCCTTTTGGGTTTTGCGCCGTAATGCAAGTGATCGCGCTTGTGCCGTGCACGCCGATTGCAGCGAAGGTCTTCAGGTCGGCCTGAATGCCCGCACCGCCGCCGCTGTCAGAACCGGCGATTGTGAGGGCTACCGGGAGTGTAGGTCGCTTCGACATTTGCTGAGT
This sequence comes from Candidatus Paceibacterota bacterium, assembly GCA_035452965.1. NCBI lineage: Bacteria > Bacillati > Minisyncoccota > Minisyncoccota bacterium. The sequence goes on from DAOTCE010000036.1 coordinate 14,729, forward strand.
CTAGCGCCTGGGCACGGAACGCGAAACGTGAAATGTAAGTAGGGGAGTTCAAACGAGGGCGGCGAGACCCTTTGGGTCCAGGCGGCGCGTGTGCCTTGAAATTGGCGGACGGGCTGGTATTGTAGCCCCAGCATCTTAGAACGTAACAACTTATGAAGCGCATCTGGATGGCAACGATTGGAGTGGCAGCCCTTGCGATCATGCCGGCAGCTTTCGCCAGGGGGCATGGCGGCTGCCACGGTGGCAGTTGGGGCGGTTGTTGGTATAGGGGCGGATTCGGCTTTGGTTACTCCGGTTGTGGCTGGGGCGTTTCTCTTGGCTTAGGCTGGCCGGGTTACTACGGCGGATGCGGTTATTACAGCTATGCCCCGGTCTATGCCAGGCCACTCTACGTTGCTCCGGTGTATGTTGCCCCCGTTTCCACCACGGCCGCTTATGCCAGGCCGGTTTATACGACGCCGGTTTACAGGACGGTAGCCTACCCCGTGAACCCGGACCGCCCCGCAGTGGCTGCGGTATCCACGGCTCCGGAGGTGTCGGCCTCGGCGACGCGCGGCTATGTCCCCGTCCGTGCTGCGACTTATACGGCTGACTCAGGTGGGCCGGCACAAGCACCGTCTCCGGCCACCCGCACCCCAACCCAAACCGCAAAGACCTGGACGCCGGCGTCCGCCCGAACGGCGGGTCCGACCTACCACTGGACGACTCCGCCGGGCACTGACCCTCGTTAGACGCCCTCAACCACGGCCGCTTTCTTCTACGCCAACGCCCGACAGGGTGCGAAGGGATAGATTGCCCTTTCCCTGTGGGGCAACAAGGGAGTTGCGGACAGCGGATTTTAGGCTTTGAGCGACGAGCGTTGAGCAGCATATTCCGGACATGGACAAGGACCAGGTAGCGGAAGTGTTGGTCAATATTGGGACGCTGTTGGAGCTGAAGGGCGAGAATCCGTTCAAGACCCGAGCGTATCAGAACGCTGCGCGCACGATTGAAGCTCTGACCGAGCCACTGGATAAGGTCGTCGCCGAGGCTCGGCTGGGCGAATTGAAGGGCATCGGCGAAGCGCTGCAGCAGAAGATCACCGAACTCGTCACGACCGGCCGGCTGAAGTATTACGAGGATCTCAAAGCCGCAACTCCGCCCGGGCTGGTGGCGATGCTCGATATCCCGGGGCTTGGCCCCAAGAAGATCAAGGCGCTGCACGATGAGCTGGGGATCGAATCAGTCGAGCAGCTCGAACAGGCGTGCAAGGCGGATCGTGTCGCCGGGATCAAGGGATTTGGCGAGAAGACGCAGACGAACATCCTTGAGGGAATCCATCGTCGCCGGTCCTACGCCTCGCGCCACCTCATCAGCGAGGCGTTGTCTTGCGCGGAGCCGATCCTGGAAGCGTTGCGGTCGCACCCGGATGTTATCCGGTGCAGCACGGCGGGCAGCCTGCGGCGGCATAGGGAAGTCATCGGCGACATTGATTTGCTGGCCTCGTCGAAGAGGCCGGCGCAGGTCATTGCGTTCTTCACCAGCCAGCCCGGCGTTGAGAAGGTGCTGGCGAAGGGTGAAACCAAAGCCAGCGCGCTCCTCAAGGGAGGCATCCAGTCCGACCTGCGGGTCGTGAGCGACGCGGAGTATTCCTCCGCGCTGATGTATTTCACCGGCAGCAAGGAGCACAACATCGTCATGCGGCAGCGGGCGATTGACCGCGGCCTGCGGCTGAATGAATACGGGCTGTTTCGTTCGACGGAGGAGACCCGCGACCCGAAGCGGCTCGTGAAATGCCGCACCGAGGAGGAGATCTTTGAGCAGCTCGGCCTGCATTACGTCCCGCCGGAACTGCGCGAGGACATGGGGGAAATCGCGGCGGCGGAGCGGGGGTCATTCCCGCGCCTGATCGAGTGGACCGACTTGAAGGGGTCGCTGCACAATCACTCGACCTGGAGCGACGGGCATCAGCGGCCGGTGGAGATCGCCGCGGCGATGCGCGAGCTGGGACTGGCGTACTGGGGCATCACCGATCATTCGAAGTCATCCTTCCAGGCCAACGGCCTCGACACGGGGCGCGTCCGGCAGCAGCTCAAGGAAATCGCCGCCATCAACGCCCAGTTGGCTCAGGAGGGAAGTGATTTCCGCCTGCTTGCCGGCGCGGAAGTGGACATCCTGAAGGATGGCGCGCTTGACTTCCCGGATGACCTGTTGGCCGAGCTGGATGTGGTGATTGCCAGCGTTCATCAAAGCTTCAACCAGACTGAGGCGCAAATCACCCGGCGGCTGATTGGCGCGGCGCGGAATCCCTACGTCCATATCCTGGGACACTTGACGGGGCGGCTGTTGCTCGAACGTGAGGCTTACGCGGTTGATCAGCGGGCGGTCATTGACGCCTGCGCGGAAACAGGCACCTGGATCGAACTCAACAGCCACCCGATGCGTCTGGACCTGGATTGGCGGCTGTGGCCCTACGCCAAGTCCAAGGGCGTGAGGTGCGCGATCAACTGCGATGGTCACCGGCTGGAACACGCGGGCTTCCTGCGCCTGGGCGCTGGCATCGCCCGCAAAGGCTGGCTCACCAGAGATGATGTGGTAAACACATTGCCGCTGAAATCCCTGCGGCAGGAGTTGGGCCGGAAACGGACAAAAGCGCGTTGAGCCTCACACACATCTGATCCCAACCGCACCGCGCCGGGGTCGCTTGACAGCCGGCGCAATCACTTCCACGCTTGCGGCCGAAACGACTCTTCGCATGCGGAACAACTTACTTCGTCTGACGCGAGCACGGGCCGGCCTCGTCGTGGTGGACGTTCAGGATCGGCTCTTGCCGGCTATTTTTGAGAAAGAGCGGGTGGCACAAAACACCGTGCGCCTGGTTCAAGGAGCGGCCGTCCTCCAGGTTCCCATCTTCGTGACCGAGCAGTATCGCAAGGGGCTGGGGCCGACAGTGCCGGAAATCGCCGCGGCCATCCCTGGCTTTGCGCCGATGGAGAAGGTCGCCTTCAGCGCGTGCGGCGCAGCCGGCTTCGTTCCCGCCCTTAAGCAGAAGAATGTGTCAGACGCCATCCTGTGCGGCATCGAAGCCCACGTGTGCGTCACGCAGACCTGCCTCGACCTCCTGGAACAAGGCTTCAGGGTATTCGTCGTGGCGGACGCCGTTTCCTCGCGGACCCCGGAGAACTGCCGGTTCGGCTTGGGCCGCATGCGCTCCGCGGGGGCGGCCATTGTGTCCACGGAGATGGCCCTCTTCGAACTGCTTCAGCAGGCGGGCACCGCCGAATTCAGGCAGATCCTGCCGCTGGTGAAGTGAGTCTGCTCAATCGAGGCGCTTGACCCGGATGTTCTTGTAGCGGACGACGCTCTTGGGGTCGTGGCCCTGCAGGGCAAAGGTGCCCTCGGAAATCTTCTGTTCGAAGTTCTTGCCGGGCTGGGTGCCGGGCGGCTCATTGTATTGGAAGACTCTCTTCCCGTCCACCAGCAACGTGACACTGTTGCCCTGGACGAGGATTTCCTGCGTCCACCACTTGCCGTCCTGGGCCGGTGAGTTCGCGATATTGAGCAACCCGTAAAGGCTGCAGGTCTTGATCCAGTCGCTGTGGGTGTTATTGACCTGGGTTTCGAAACCGCCCTTGGGCCAGCCCTCCGGTTGGTAGCGCGTGTGGAAGTAAATGCCGCCGTTGGAATTCGGCTCGGTCATCACGTCCACCTTCAAATGGAAATTCTTGAATGGCTTCCCGTCCCCCATGTAGAACAGGTGACAGCGATTGCCGCGGGCCACGAAGGCGCCGTCCTGGATCGTCCAGGTGTCCTTGTTTTCCTCCGCCATTTTCCAGCCATTGAAGGTCTTGCCGTCACACAAAGGAGTAAAGCCGGGCTCGACGTCACCCGCGCACAGCCGGGCGGTTACGGCCAGGAGGGTAGCAAATGCCAGAGCAGAAAGCAGTATCGGTTTCATGAGCGCGGACACTAAACCGGCGCCATCGGTGCGCAAGTAAAAAGGGAGCCCAAAGCGAGGGGGCCAAAGTGCGTTCCTTCGCGGGGAATACTGCGAGATTGTGCGGCGTTTCTGCGAGGGGGGGGCAAAATGGGTCAAAATGGGGCGTTTTGGGCCAAATTGAATCTGGTTTGGTATAGGTTTGGTGGGTTTTGGCGGGGAGTTCATGGGGCCCTGTAGATGTGGGTGCCGTCCCAGCGGGAGGCGTTGTCGGGGGAGGGGTTGTCGGCTTTCCAGCCGGCCTGGGTGAACCAGAGGTTATTCGTGCTCCAGCTGGCTTGGTAATACGGTGGCGGCACGGTGGTGCTACGGTGTGGTTCCCATGGGGAGCGCTCCCCATGGGAACCACACCGTAGCCCAACCGCACTATCAAGCCATCGTCCAGCCACCCGCAAGCCAAGGCCAGTGTTCGGCCACCGTAACGGCGCCGCCGCCCGTCCGGCGGAGATGCTGGAGCCAAGAAAGGGAGTAAAAGACGACGAATCGCTATTGGTGCTCCCCGGAAATCCGCAAGAAGCCAAAGAGCTCATTGACATAGGGGCAGGCAGAAATTCTAATGGGAGCGAAGCGGAAGAGTCTGTCTTGTAATACTGACTGAGATAGCCACGAGGTGGCTGCCGCCTCCTATGGGCGACCGGGTGATCAGTCTGCCATTTCACAACCGAAGAGTAGTCCTGGCAATGAAGGATCCGATCAGACGAAGCTCTCGAAAGGGCCGAGAACTGATAAGGCGGACTGTATCTTCGAACTGCCCCCATGGTCGGCCCGTGAGCATGTGGTTTTCCCTGCCCTGCGTCCTCCAGGCCTCGGGCGCCAGTTTCCATAACCTGCGTCCGGCTTCGAGTCATTCTCCTGTCGTGTTAGCTTCCGCAGTTCTCGGCGAGGAGGCCCCCCTCTTGCGACCCAGGATCAACTTTGATGTATCCCGGTAAGGCTATGAAACCAATCCTATCCCCTGATGCGAACTACCAGATGCGGCGGGCGCGTATCCCGTGTGTGGTCGTGGCCGTGGTTGCGCTGTGGGCGGGCGGCTCGCGGCTTACACTCGCGCAAAGTGCCAACGACGGGTTCGCTCCCGTGCCAGACGGTCCTCTCCATGCCCTGGCGGTGCAGCCGGACGGCGGGATCATCATGGGCGGCGAATTCACGGTCGTGGGCGGCGAGAGCCGCACCAACATCGCCCGCTTGAACGCCGACGGCAGCCTGGATGAGACCTTCAATCCCGGCGCGAACGGTGTTGTGTCGTGCCTGGTCGTGCAGCCGGATGGGAAGTTCCTGGTGGGCGGTGTGTTCACCAAGCTGGGCGGGCAGACCCGCAACCGAATCGGCCGGCTGAGCGCCGACGGCACACCCGACGCTGCCTTCAATCCGGATGTAAAAGGCGCGGCGGTGTACGACCTGGCGTTACAGCCAGACGGCAAGATCGTGGTAGCCGGCCTGTTCACCGCGCTGGGGGGACAGCCGCGCACCAACCTCGCGCGTTTGGACGCCTGCGGCAGCCTCGATATCACCTTCAATCCAGGAGCGAACGGCGCGGTGCAAACCCTGGCCCTGGAGCCGGGCGGGCGGATACTCGCGGGCGGCTTTTTCACCACGCTGGGCGGCCAGCCCCGGAACCGAATCGCCCGCTTGAACGCCGACGGGAGTCTGGATGTGGCTTTCAACCCGGATGCGGGCGGGGGCGCGCTGCCGGTGATCTACAGTCTGTTGCCGCAACCGGATCACAAGATACTTGTGGGCGGAAGCTACACCAACCTGGCGAACCAACCCCGCAGAAACCTGGCCCGGTTGAACGCGGACGGCACCCTGGACACCACGTTCAGCCCGGCCACGGACGGACCGGTGTATTCTCTGACCAGGCAGGCCGACGGGAGGATTGTTGTGGGCGGGTTCTTCAACGCAGCTGGCGGGCAGGCACGCACCAATCTCGCCCGGCTCAACCTCGGCGGCGGGGTGGACCACGCGTTTCGGCCCGACCCAGCCGGCCCGGTCATGTGTCTGGTAACGCAACCCGATGGCAAGATCCTGGCAGGCGGACTCTTCTCGACGCTCGCCGGAAAGCCGCGCAATTTCATCGGCCGTCTGCATCCCGACGCTAGCTTGGATGCCACGCTGAACGCCGGCGAGGAGGCCGTCATCGAATGCGTGGCCTTGCAGGCCGATGGCAAGATCGTGGCCGGGGGACACTTCACCCGGCTGGGCGGCCAGTCGCGCACAAACCTCGGACGTTTGAATGCGGACGGCAGTCTGGACAGCGCTTTCCGCCCGGAAGCGGACGGCCCGGTCTATAGCCTGGCCATCCAAGCCGACGGACGAATCCTGGTGGGCGGCGAGTTCGCGAGCCTGGACGGAAAGCCGCGCAATCAGCTCGGCCGGTTAAACCCGGACGGCGGTGTGGACGACACGTTCACCCCGGAAGCGAACGGTCCGGTTCGTTGCTTCGCAATCCAGACCAACGGCCAGATCGTGGTGGGTGGTCAATTTACAGCTCTTGCCGGTCAGGCTTGCGAGCGCATTGGGCGGCTGGACGCCAGCGGCAGCTTCGACACCGGCTTCAGCGCCACGGCCGATGACACCGTGTACAGCCTGGCGCTGCAAGCGGATGGCGGGATCGTTGTCGGGGGCAACTTCAACCGGCTGGCCGGCCAGGAGCGCGCGCACCTGGGACGGCTGGACCCCAACGGCGGTCTCGACGCGTCGTTCGACCCGGGGGCGGACGACGTCGTGGAATGCGTGCGTGTCCAGGCCGACGGCAAGATCCTGGTGGGGGGCGGCTTCACCAACCTTGGGGGAGAGGCCCGCGCCCGGATTGGCCGATTGGAGGCCAACGGCGACATCGAAGCCGCGTTTGACCCGGGGGCGGACAACAGCATCAAGGATCTGGCGGTCCAGCCGGACGGGAAGATCATCGTCGCGGGCTGGTTCACGACCTTGGGCGGAGAGCCCCAGGAACACATCGGCCGGCTTGACGCCAGCGGTGTGCTGGACACCAACTTCAATCCGTCAGCAAACGCGCCCGTTAACGCAGTGGCCGTGCAGGCGGACGGGAAGTCGGTCGTCGTTGGCCGGTTCACCGCGTTGAACGGGCAGCCGCGCAACCACATCGGCCGCCTTCATCCCGACGGACGTCTCGACGATACCTATGATCCCACTGCCGGCGAGGTGCGCAGCCTGGCTGTGCAGGCGGACGGGAAGATCCTGGCGGGAGGCAACTTTGCGATGCTCCTCGGGCAGGCGCGCAGCCACGTTGCCCGAATCTACCCCGACGGCGCCCTGGATGCTTCGTTCAACCCGCAGGCCAGCGGCCTGGTCGAGTGCCTGGCAGTGCAAACCGACGGGAAGATTCTGGTGGGCGGGGCGTTTACCAACCTCGGCGGAGTCTCCTGCGATCGCCTGGGGCGGCTGAGCCCGGAGGGCACCCTGGACGTGTCATTCAACCCGAGCGCGGACGGGGTGGTGTCCTGCCTGGCAGTGCAAGGCGACGGGCGGATTCTGGCGGGGGGCGATTTCACGCAGATGGACGGGACTCCATGCCTGCGTCTGGCGCGGCTCGACACGAGCGGCAACCCCGAGGCAGGCTTCAATCCCGGCGCCGACGGTTCGGTCCGCGCGTTGGCCGTGCAAGCCGATGGAGGGATCGTGGTGGGCGGCGCCTTTACCAACCTCGCCGGCCAATCCTGCAATCGGATCGGACGTCTGACGCCGGGTGGGACGCTGGAGGTCTCTTTCGGCCCGGGCGCGGATGACACGGTGCACGCGGTCGCCGTGCAGGCGGATGGCAAGGTCCTGGCGGGCGGCGCCTTCACCCGCCTGGCCGGAGATCTCTGCCAACATATTGGCCGCCTGAACCCGAATGGCACTTTGGACACCGAGTTTGCTTCGGGCGCGAACGGCCCGGTATCCAGTCTGACGGTGCAGGCGGATGGCCGAGTCGTGGTCGGGGGCGAGTTCACGCTGCTGGGCGGTCAACCCTGCACCAATGTTGGCCGCCTGAATCCGGACGGAAGCCTCGACCCGACCTTTCGACCGGGCGCGGATCAGGCGGTGCTGGCGCTCGCATTGCAGGGGGATGGGAAAGTCCTCGCGGGCGGCCGGTTCGCAACGTTGGGCGGCCAACCGCGGGACCGGATCGGCCGGTTGACCAGCGGCAGCGCGGCCCTCCAGTCACTGACTGTGGATGCCGACGGGACAACCGCGAGCTGGCAGCGAAGCGGCGCGGGGCCTGAACTCGAACAGGTCACATTCGAGCAATCCAGCGACGGTGTCAGTTACAGCCCGCTTGGCAACGGTGCCCGGGTTCCCGGCGGCTGGCAGATTGCCGGGCTGCGGCTGCCATTCGGGCAGGCCTTCTATGTTCGCGCCTCGGGCCGCGCGGTTGGAGGAATGGGCAGCGGCTCCAGCGGTCTCATCGGCCTGATGGGGCAATTCTACGCTGTCCCCGGCGCCCCCGTCTTGTTCATTGATGCTCTTCCCGGCCAGGGTTTGCTCCTGCACAGCCAGGGCCCGCCGGGACTCGGCTACCGGCTCCAGACCTCGACCGACCTGCTGATCTGGTCGGACCGGACGAACCTGACGGCTGGGACCAATGGCCTGCTGGAGTTCCTGGACACCTCCGCCGCCGGCCCCCCCGCACGCTCTTACCGTCTGCTTTGGCCCTGAACCAGACTGAGGAATCGAGAACCAGCAATCCCTACCGGCATTATGAAAACAAAAACCAACGCTTTCAGGGCCGCCCTGGTGACGGCTATGACGCTGTGGGTCGCTCTAGGCGCCCGAGCCGTGACCAACGAGGCTGTGGCCTGGCTCGGCACCCCGGGCAATGACCTGATCTTCAACCTCTTTCCCACCAACGCCATGGCCGTGATCAACACCAGCACCAATCCGCTGGAAATGGTGGCAACGACCGCCACCGGTGTTGCCGGCCTGGACGGGCAGGACTCGATTCTCAGCACCGCCGCGCTGAAGGCCGAGACCTTCACCGAGATCAATGTTCCGCTCGTCATGTCCAGCACTATCGGCACGGGGCTCAGCCTCGGCATCGCCGGCGGCGCGGGCCAGGATATCATCACCAACTTTTCCAGCCTCATCTCCACCTCGCGCGTGGATACCACGATCGGAGAATTCATACTGCAGCTCGATGTCCTTTTCACCGGCGCGCCCACGACGGCAGAGGGCCAGGCCGTGGGGATTGATGGCGGCCGCAATCCAGACATCATCCTCAATACCGGCAGCATTCAGGTCAACGCCGACTCCCTCTCCCAAATCAACAAGGGCTCGATCAGCCTGTTGGATGTGCCGCTCGATCTGACCGGCTGGAGTGACGCCAAATCCACGGCAGACGCTCGCGCCACCGGAATTGCCGCCGGCCTATATGATTCGTCCATTTCTGCGACCCCGGAGACCATCACTAACTATGGCAGCATCGGCGTCGGGGCCATGGCCGATGCGGGCACATTCTCCATGCGCGTCGAAATGGTCGGGGCGGCTCACGTGGACGACGCCACCATCGCCCGCGCCATGGCCACCGGCATCGTTGGCAGCGCCTCCAGTGACGTCATCAGCCATTTCGGCACCATGAATGTGGATGCCAGCGCGGAAACAGACATCTACGCGGTTGAACTCAAAATGAAAGGGCTCTTGATCGAAGGGTTTCTGAGTTTTATCGGCCAGGACGTCGGCAAAATAAACACCCTCTCGCAAGCCCACGCCACAGGCATGGACAGCGGGGGCGGCAACGACGCCCTCTTGAACGCCCAAACGAACGGGACTTTTTATGTTCACAGCCTCGCTAACGCTGACTCATGGAACGCCACCGTGGCCATCAGTCCGCCCGTCTCCATGGGCATCGCAGCCAACGCCCCCCCCGGAGGTGCCGGGCTCGTTGGCACGATGCCAGCTTTGACCGGCATTACCGGGAGTGCAACGGCCACCAACACCCGGCCCGCCTTCGCCCGGGCTGACACCAAAGCCTGGGCCACCGCCATGGGGATGTCCGGCGGTGAAGGCGATGATGCCATTGACAATCTCGGTCCGCAAAAGACCTTCGCGGAAGCCTACGCTGATTCTATCGGCATTGGTGTGGAGATTTCACTGTCGAAAACCAACTGGATCCCCATCCCGAGTGCGGCTTTCGCCGACGCCTCCACGGCGGCGGAGGCCGAGGCTGTCGGACTGGACGGAGGCGGTGGAAACGATATCCTGCGCAGTTCCGGGAGCCTCGAGGCCAGCGCGCATGGTGAAAGCGACTCCGTCGGCGTCGCCTTCGCGTTCAAAGGCTCCACCAAGGGCCTGAACGCGGGTGTGACTATCACCGATACATCATCGGATGCCCTGGCCAAAGCCACCGGGATTTCAGCCGGCGCGGGACACGACCGCATCACCAACACCGCTCCGATCCTCGCCTCGAGCACGGCCGAGAGCAGCTCCGTGGGCATCAGTGTCGAGGTTGCCGTGGACAAGGAGGGCGTCGCGGCCGGCGTCGCCTACGCGGATGCCGGGTCCGTCGCCAGCGGGACCGCGATTGGCATCGACGGCGGAACCGGCGACGACCTCATCCACAACACCGCGAGCGTGAGCGCTATCGGCGGGTCCACCAATCAAGCTGTCTCAGTGGGCGTGGCGTTGAACGGGACGCTGGATGGAGTTTCGGGCAGTGTCACCCTGGCTGATTCCTCCGCTCAGTCCACCAACCTGGCCGTCGGCATTCTGGATTCCGGGTCCGACACCGTCATCAACAGCGGCACCGTCACCGGCGCCGCCAATGCCGATACCTTCTCCGGCTCGTTCGACCTCAGTATCGCCTTCTCCAAGACCGGCCTCGCCGCGGGTGTCGCCCTCGGCGATGCGACCACGACTTCGCGCGCCGACGCCTTTGGCGTTGACCTCTCCGGCCAGGGGACCAGCACCAACGGCGACACCATCCTGAACACCGGGTCCATCGTCTCCAGCGCCGGGGCCGACAATCTGGCGCTCTCGGTCGCGGTCGGCTTTGCGGGTGCCGCCGAAGGCGTCACGGCCGGGGTGTCCGCCACCAAAGCCGACGCCACCGCGCACGCCTACTCGACCGCGATCCGCACCGGCGCGGACGACGACACCATCATCAGCGACGGCACCAACTATCTCAAATCCTCAGCCGTAGCCGATGCTGCCAGCACCAGCATTGCGGTTACTCTCAGCGGCGCCAAGCAAGGCGCCGCCCTCGGGGCGTCGCTGGCGGACACGACTACCGCCGCCACCGCGGGCGCAAAAGCAATTGAGACCGGCAACGGCAACGACACCATTATCAACCGGACAGCCATAACCAATTCGGCCATCGCCAACGCCAGTTCAGTGTCAGTCGCGGCCAGCATTTCCGGCGCGTGGGAAGGCGTGGCCCTCGGCGCGACCCTCACGGATGGCACCACTAAGGCGAACGCAACCGCCGCAGGCATTGATGCGGGCGCAGGCAACGACGCCGTCACCAATACCGCCCCCATCGTCTCGGCCGCCACCGCCACCGGGGATTCCCACAGCATCGCGGTCACGGTCGCGGTTGCCCCCAAAGGCGTCAGCGCCGGTTTCGCTATGGCTACCGCCGAAACCACGTCCACCGCCACCTCCGCCGGCATCACCGGCGGCGCCGGGGACGATTCCATTGCCAACACCTCTCTGGTTTCCTCCCATGCAACCGCCAATACGACGGTCGAGAGCATCGCCATCAACTTCGCTGAACTGGGCGCGGCCATCGTGGACGTCGGCTCGACCGCCGCCGCCGCCGCCTCTGGTATTGATGGCGGTACCGGCATTGACTGGCTCGGAAACCAAGGAGCAGTGGATGTCGCCGCCAATTCCACCATTGACGGCCTTGATGCCGCCGCCAATTTCATCGGCTACGCCTCGGCGGATGCTGGCATGACCAACATCGCCAGCGCAGTCGGCATGAACGCGGGCAATGACGCCGGCGCGCAGACCATCCTCAACGCCACCGGCGGCTCGGTTTCGGTCCTCGCCCACTCCAAGACCGACCTGCGCAATTACGTCTTCCAGGCCGGGGGCGGGTCTTTCATGAACGCCACCGTCGTCGGCAGCGCTGCCGCACTGGGACTGGTCACCGGCGCCGGCGACGACGTGATTCTAAACGGCGGCACCAACCGCGCCACGGCCTGGTCGCAAATTGATGTGGGTGGAGTCAACTTTCAATTTATGGGCGTTCAGGTGGGCACGGCTGGAATGAATTCATGGGCCACGGCGACAGGCATCGAGGCGGGCAACGGTCAGAACTTCGTTACCAACGCGAGCACCGGGCTCGTCTCCAGTTACACGAAGGTGGACACGGCCACGGCCGAACTCAACGCGGGCTTCAGCGTTGGCTTTGGCGTATCAGGGGTGACCGCGGATGCGTTCTCGCGCGGCGTACACACCGGCAGCGACGCCGATAGCATCGCCAATTTCGGCGGCATTGATGCCACGGCAGCGGCGCGGGGGGAGAGTACAGCCGGATCGATGGGCCTGTTTGGCCTGAATATCTCCACTTCGCTTGCGCACTCGATCGTCGAGGGCATCAACGCGGGGGAGGATAACGATTGGATTCTCAACGCAGGCTCGATCAATGCCGGCCAGATTCGTTCCGGTGACAGCGCTTTAGCCAGGGCGGACAGTCAGGCGATCACCATGGACTTCCTTTCCTTCAGCCTGGCGTCCCTGGGGGCCGAGGCCCGGGTCAGCGGCGTTGCCGGGGCCGGGGGTGATGACACCATCCTTAACGCTGGCACGGTCAACGTTGGGAACAGCAGCACCTGGATGGGGTGGGGGGAGGCCTTCGCTTTCGGCGGACAGTTCATCGGCATAACTGATTCCTATGGGGGCAGCTCGTCGAAGGTCACCGCCTCCGGCCTGGACGGGGGGAGCGGAACCAACACACTGGTGAACTTCGGCGGCGGGGAGATCAATGTGGACGCCCGTTCGGGCGCCAAGTCTTCCAGCACCACGTATCTGTTCACGGGATTCCTGCTCCCCTCGCTCGCCGATTCATCGGCCAACGCCACGGTAACCGCCGCCGCCATCCAGGGCGGCGCCGGCACGGACATCGTCGGCAACGCCGGAGCCATCAACGTCCTGGGATATGCCAGCGCGCAGGCCGATTCGGATTCGGAGATCACGCTTGATCTCGACACGCGGGCCCAGGCCAAAAGCCACGCCGCCGCCACCGCCAATGCTGCTGGCATTGACCTGGGGGCAGCGGTTAACTTCGCGCAGAATAGCGGCTCCATCACCTCTTCCGCCGTCGCGCTGGCCAAGACTTACGCGGTCAGTTCTGCCGAGTTCGAATCCACCCTATCAGAAGCCTACGCGCGCCCAGTGGCGACTGCGGCCGGCATTCTCGCCGGCAATGATGGCAATACGCTCATTAACGGTTCCAACGGAACGATTACAGTCAACGCAGCCGTAAAGACCACCGACGCGCTAGGCAATGCTTCTTATGCCAACAGTGATAGTGGACGGGACGCCCTTTCCGTGGCAGGAGGAAAATCCGGCGCCAGCTATGTCCCCATAACAGCCAATGCTACAGGTATCGCCACCGGCAGCGGCGCCGATGCGGTGTCCAACGACGGCAGCATTACAGTCAACGCGCGGTCCGACGGCATTGTCTCCGCCAACACCCACGTTTGGTATCGCTACCCGCGATCCGACTCGCTGGCCTATGTCGCGGCCACCGGCAAGGGCATCGCTGCAGGCGCGGGACAGAACTCCGTTGTCAACAATGGCTCACTTGATGTGACGACCTGGGGCCACGCGGTCCCGAAGTCTTATTCCTGGTCGCGCGATTACCGCGCCACGGCCAATTCGTTTGCTGACGTGGATGCCTATGCGATCGGCATCGAGGCCGACGGTGTCGTAAGCAACACTGCCGCCGGCGAGATGAACATCGTTGCCCGCGCCACCTCCTATTCCGAGGCCGACACTGGTGCCGAGAATACCTATGCGAAGGCCAACCTCTACGCCGACGCGACTGGGTTTACCCCGGCAGCGGGCGCCAGCGCCACGAATTTCTTCTTCAATGAGGGCGCCGTGCACGTGCTGGCCTCCGCTGGGGAAGATGATGCCGGCAATCGGCTGCGCATCGGCTATGCCCACAGCAGCGTCTGGGTCCGCAGTGTGGGGGCCGAAAGCTCCGGCACTTCTGTCGTCCATGCCGTCGGCATGCGTTTCGATGACCGCCCGGGTTGCTTCGTGAATAATGGCGTCCTTTCGGTTGAGGGCCGTGCCCGGGGCGACGTGTATGCCAACGGACATTCCCGCGATTATCACCCCGCCGGCGTCGCGTATATGACCACGGACGCGCTCGCCCAAGGAATCCTGGCCGGCAACGGCGACAATGTGCTTGTGAACAAGGGCCTGATTTCAGTGACCGCTTATGGCGACAGTTTCGCCAACGCCTACGCCGATGAAAACGTGGGCGTCTTCCGGGACGAAGAAGCGCGCGGCACCGCTTACGCCAACGCCCGCGCCGGCGGGATCCTAACGGGCAACGGCAATAACTACATTCTCAATGAAGGCACGATCGCGGTCACCTCCCATGCGACCGCCGGCGTTTGGGTTGATACCGAAGACAACGATGATGAGTATCGTTTCAGCGCCGCCTCGGCCTCGGTCTTCGGAATCCAGACCGGCAGCGGCCACGACACCATCTACAACAGCGGCACCCTCACCTCGACTAATTTCAACGCCACGGGGTGGGTCGCCGGCACCGCCATAGACTCCGGCGCGGGCGATGACACCGTCAGCCTGCTGGCTAACTCCTACACGCGCGGCGGCATCCTGCTTGGGGCCGGAGATGACACGTTGGAACTGTCGGGCGCGCCGACGCTGGAGGGCACCGTGAATGCAGGAGCGGGCACGGATCGGCTGACGTTACATGGAGCGGGCAGCCTGGCCGGTGGCGGGAACGTGGCTGGCTTCGAGCAGGCAATCAAGAGCGGTGCGGGCACGTTTTCCCTGTCCCAGTTGGCAACCGTGCGGTGGATGAAGATCGAGGCGGGCGCGCTGCAACTCAACTCCGGCTACCAGTTTGGCAGTAACAGCCTTTTTGAAACGCAGTTGCAACGGGATGGAAGCGGCGGCTTCTTTCGCACCCCGGCCAACGCGGAACTGGCGGGAGAGTTCAAGGTCCAACGAGGGGCGGGGCCGTTTGCCATCGGCAGCACTCTCTACGATGTGATCGTGGCCACGAACGGATTGACAGGGACGTTTTCCGAAACGAACCTGCCCGCGCCACGGCCCCTGATCACGTTCGGGCTGCACTATCTGCCCGATCGCGCCCGGGTGGAAGCGGAGGCCCGGAGTTTCACTACGGTGGCCCAGAACCGTGTCGAGCGGGCGGTCGGCAATTACCTGGACAGAGTCCTGCCCGGAATCGACGGCGACCTGGCCCAGGTGCTCGACACGTTCCAGCAATTGTCGGAGCCGGAGTTTCCCGCGGCCTTTTCCAGCCTCAGTCCGGACTCGTACGACGACTACAGCCTCGTGACTCATAATCTCGTGCGGCAATATAGCCGCGGCATGCAGCAACGACTGGACACCTTGCGGCTGAACGCCGCCTCCGCCACGGGCGACCCGCGGGATGCCATGGTGCCTGGCCAGAATCCCATGCTGCTGGCCTACGCCGGCGCCACCGGGGAAATCGGCAGCCTCCTCGCCCGGGAACGACAAAGGGAAGCGAACCTGCTGAATAGCATCTGGTTTACTGGTTTTGGCCAGTGGGGCAACCTGGATTCGGACGACGGTTACACCGGCTACAGCTTCAGCCCATGGGGGTTATCCTTGGGTTACGATCGGGCATTGGGCGACGCGCTGACGCTGGGGCTCAGCGCCGCCTACGCGTCAACCCACCTGAACTTGGACGATCGTCGGGGTGGCGGCGACATCAAAAGCTACTCCGGCGCAGCTTACGGAAGCTATTTCAGGAACCACGTCCATGTTGAGGGCGTGCTTTCCTATGGCTACAACGATTACGATTGTCACCGCAATCTCGCCGTCGGCGGCCTTTCCCGCACGGCGCAGAGCACACACTACGGCCACGCCCTCGGCGGCTTTATCTCCGGGGGATACGTCTGGCAGTTCAAACGCTGGGCGCTGGAACCCTTTGCGTCCCTGCAATACAGCTACCTTGACGAAGACAGCTTCGAGGAGTCGGGCGCGGATAGCGTGAGCCTGTGGCTGCGGGACCGACAGACGCAGGCATTGGCATCCGAGTTGGGGGTGCGACTGGCCTGCGTGCTGCGAAGCAGCAATTTCACACTCATCCCGGAGCTGAGCGCGGCCTGGAACTATAAGTTCAACATTGACGATCGAGAAATCATCGCATCCTATGCCGGTTCGCCCCAAGCCGCGTTCAGGCTGCCCGGCCGGGACCTGGATCCGAACGGCCTCAGCACGGGGGCGGCGCTGACGTTGCTGTTGGGGAAAGGCGTCTCGACCTCGGTGCGATACAACGGCGAACTGCGGGATGACTATTCGGTACACATGGTTGGGGGGGAGCTGCGGTTTTCGTTCTAACGCCAAACCCGCTTTGAGTTGATGTCCCATGGATCCCGGGTGGCTGGTCAAGAGCGCCGGCCTTCGCGCACCCCCCAATCGACTTTCAGGCGCACGGCTTTCTCCGTTGCCATCCATCGCCCGCCCATCAGACACCAACTGGCTTTTCGCCTGCCGTGTTTTCGTGCTTCTGCGACGATTTTGTCACTCCCCCTGACTTCTTTGGCGCCGCCATCTTGTTCTTGTTTGCATTCCGCGCCTTCCTCGCTAAGTTGGCTATATGGGCCGTGAGCATTCAACGGCCGCCCATTGGCCGCATGACTTCAATGAGGCGGGCCTCCAAAAGTGGGCGGAGAGTTTGCGCGTCCAGCTAGATGCGCCGCGCGTTTCGCTGGGGCTCGTGTTCATGTCCCCGCGCTTCTTCCCCCATGCCCGGCAGGTGCTGGAAATCCTGCGGGTGCATGCCCGAATTCCGCTGCTTGCCGGCTGTTCGAGCCGGAGCCTGATCGTCGGCGACCATGAGGTCGAGCAAAACGCGGGCCTGACGCTGGGATTGTATGCGTTGCCGGGAGCCGAGTTGAAGGCGATCCACATTGCGCAGGAACAATTGGAGGAAGCCAACGGCCCCGCTTACTGGCACCTGGAGACTGGCGTCGAGCCCGGGCAATCCAATGGCTGGCTGGTCTTCATTGATCCCTTCCACCTGGACAGTGAAACCTGGCTCAGAACCTGGAACGAGGCTTACGCACCGCAACCGGTGCTGGGCGGCCTGGCCAGCGGTGAACCTAACGAGCAGACGACCCAGGTCTATCTGAACGGCGAGGTTTTCGAAGAAGGCGGTGTGGCGATTTCGGTCGGCGGAGCCGTGCGGCTGGTGGGCGTAACTTCGCAAGGCTGCACGCCCATTGGTGAGACCTGGACCCTCACGAAGGTGGAGCAGAACATCATTCACCAGATTGGCAATCGACCGGCCTACGAAGTCCTGGCCGAAACATTCAACCAGCTCCCGGCAGACCAGCAGAAAACCGCGCGCGGCAACCTCTTCATCGGCCTGGTCGTCAACGAGTACCTGGAGGACTTCCATCGCGGCGATTTTCTCATCCGCAACCTTTTGGGCGCCGACCCGCGCTCGGGCAGCATTGCCGTGGGAGCGTTGCCGCACCTGGGTCAGACGGTGCAGTTCCAGCGCCGTTCGGCCGCCGCCGCCGACGAGGACATGCAGGAGCTGCTCACCCGCGCCCGCAAGCAACTGGGCGACACTCCGATCTACGGCGGCTGCCTGTGCAGTTGCAATGGGCGCGGACAGAGTTTGTTCGGCAGCCCAAATCACGACGCGCAAATGGTCCAGCAGCGTTTCGGCCCGATCGGATTGGCCGGCTTCTTCTGCAACGGCGAGATCGGCCCCGTGGGTGAGAAGAGTTTCCTGCACGGCTACACCGCGTCCTTGGCGCTGTTTGTGAAGAAGCTGGAGCAGGCGAACCCAGTAGCCGGGGGCTGAAAGAGCCAGCACGACGATCTGGGTCCAAGGTGAAATAGAATTCTCCCGAATTTCACCGGTATGCGTCCTTCCGGGGAAGGATGCCGAGCCCCAGTATTCGACCCGCGCACTGTCCATTTTTGAGACAGTGGTGCCGCCTGCCTGCCTGTTCCAGTCCCCTCTAATCCAGGCGCCTTTGGCTTGGTGATCCGGCGACGGCACGGTGCTGCTACGGTGTGTATCCCATGGGGAGCGCTCCCCATGGGATACACACCGTAGCCTGACCGCCCCAACAAGCTATCCTCCACCCAGCAGCAAGCCGATGGACACCACCTGAACAGCGCCGTCACCCATCCGGCGGCGGTGTTGGAGGTCAAAAAGGACGTTTGAGACGGCGGATCGCCATCGGTGCGCCTTGGAAATCCGCGAAAAACTTCAAAAAGCCGGCGTGCGAAGCCAGTGGTTGGCTAGCGGTAAGCCAGTGGCAAACCCTGAGCAGGCTGCGCATGAGCTGTGCCCACGACAAACGATGGGTCGGCTACCCGGTCTTCTTGCCGAAGTTGGGGTCAATCTTGCGATTGAGCACCATCGCGAGGACAAATCCGGGGACGGCGGAGCAGATGACCCAGACAAAGAAGTGTTTGTAGCCCACCAGATCGGCAACCCACCCGCTCCAGAAGCCTGGGATCATCATTCCCAGTGCCATGAAGCCGGTGCAGATGGCGTAGTGGGCGGTCTTGTGGGGGCCGTCAGCGAAGAAGAGCATGTAGAGCATGAAGGCGGTGAAGCCGAAGCCGTAGCCGAACTGTTCGAGGGCGACGGCAGCGCAGGCGACGAGAAAACTGGAGGGCTGGGTCCAGGAGAGGAAAACGAAGGCAAGCTTGGGCAGGTACATGGAAGCCACCATGATGGGGAGCATTTTCTTAAGACCGTGTTTGGCCGCAGTGAAGCCGCCGAGCAAGCCGCCGAAGGTCAGGGCAAGAATGCCGAAGGTGCCATAGACGAGGCCGACCTGGCTCGTGGTCAACCCCAGGCCGCCGGCTTCGCGCGCGTCGAGAAGGAAGGGTGAAATAACCTTGACGAGCTGGGCCTCGTCGAAGCGGTAGAGGAGGATGAAGGCCATGGCCAGCAGGACACCCGGTTTCTGGAAGAAGGACCCCAGGGTGGCGAAGAACTCACCGAGGAGGCTGTGATGGGTTTTGACGGGGCCGTCAGCGGCGGGGCGCGGGAGCATGATGCTGTGCCAGCAACTGAAAGCGAGGAAGATGCCGGCGACGAAGAACAGGGTGATGGACCAGGCGAGGGGAATGTTGCCGGAGCTGGTGACGAAAGTGACGGCAGTATCGGTCTTCAGCTTGGGATCGAGCTGGATCACGGCCATGGCGGGCTGGTTCCAGTTGTCGGAGTTGAAGACGAAACGTTCGCCTTCGACCAGCCGGAAACCGCGGTCGCTCTTGCCAAAACCGATATACTCGATGCCCCGGGGTTTGCGGCCGAAGTTGACGGCCACCTGCTGGTCGGCAGGGGGCGCTTTTGAGAGGGATAGGTAGATTACGCCGATGTTGCCGGCAGCAGGGGTGTCGGTGGCCTGAATTCTGGGCGGCTTGGGGAAGTGATTGGTGAGAAAACCGCCCAGGGGGCCGGAGACATAAACGGACCACCAGTTGGTGGCAGCGGGTTTGGCTTTGACGGGGTTCTCCTCGGCGATGAAGCGATGCTGGCGATTCCAGGCTTTGGCCTGGGTGATGACAGCCTTGGCTTCCTCGGCGGTGCGGCCTGCCAGGGCAATGTCGAGCGAGGCGGGCTGGACGACGACGCGCAGGTCGCCGTCAGCGGCGGCGAGCTTGACCGTGGCAGGGTCCCAAGCGGAGACGACCGGGGCAGTGGCGCTGGCCTGGACGGGAATGGCGACGGGCGGGAGGCCGTTCTTGCTTTCGAGGACGCCGGCAAGCACGACCAGCAAGCCGCTGCCGACGATCATCGCGGTGCGGTAGAAGGTGCTGCGGAGTCCGACCCACCAGGCCTGCTCGTGCTTGGTGAGGGCGAGCATGTAGAATCCGTCCGCCGCGATGTCGTGGGTGGAGGAGGCGAAGGCCATGATCCAGAACAGGAAGAGCGACCATTTGAAGAACGCCGAGCCCTGAACCGAGAAGGCGACGAGCGCCAGGCCGAAGGAGACCAGGAACTGCATCGAGACCACCCAGAAGCGTTTCGTGCGCGTGATATCCACCAGCGGGCTCCAGAGGGGCTTGATGACCCAGGGCAGGTAGAGCCAACTGGTGTAGAGGGCGATGTCGGTGGTGGAAATGCCGAGGCGGAAGTACATGACCACGGACATGGTCATGACAATCACGTAGGGGATGCCCTGCGAAAAATAGAGGCTCGGGACCCACCACCACGGGTTGCGGGTCGTGTGCTTGGTTTCGACCGGTTTCGCTTCGGCTTTGGCAGAGGTGGCGGGTGTCATGTTGTTACACGACACGTTCTAGCAGCAAACGCGCGGCAGCGGCAAGCGGAGAGTTGCCCGTTGGCCGCCGCGCTATGCGGTCGGCAGCCCTTGCACCGCCTTTGCGCAGCGGGCGCAAAGGGTGGGATGCTCGGGCTGGGAGCCGACGTCGGTTTCCCAATGCCAGCAGCGCTCGCACTTGTCGCCGGCGGCTTTGGCGACGGAAACCGCCAGCGCGGCTTCGTCCGCCGGCTTGATTTCCAGTTGCGAGACGTTCAGGAGTTCGCGCAGGGATTCCAGATGGGCTTGGTTCGCGGCCAACGCGGGGTTTAAGCCGGCGATGGTGACCTTTGCTTCCAGCGCCTTGCCTATCGCCTTGGCCTGCCGGGCTTTTTCCAGCTCCGGCAGAGCCATCGCGCGCAGCTCGAACAAGGCCTTCCAGTCCGATTTTTCGGCTTCGTCGCGCTGGAAGCCAAGCGGTTCCCACGTGAGCAGGTGGGCCGAATCGGCGGTCTTGCCGGGCACAAACGCCCAAGCCTCGTCGGCGGTGAACGCCAGGATCGGAGCCAGCATCTTGCAGAGACCGCCGACCATGCGGTGCAGCGCGGTCTGAGTTGACCGGCGGCGGGGTGAGTTCGCCGGGTCGGTGTATAGCCGGTCCTTGACCACATCATGGTATATGGCGGACAGCTCCACGGCGACAAACTGGCTGACCTTCTGGTAGACGACGTGGAACTCGTACCGGTCGTAGGCGGCGAGGACTTCCCGCTCCAGTTGGGAGAACGCGCCCAGCATCCAGCGGTCGAGCCCGGTCAGCCTGTCGTCCGGCACCGCGTGCTTCGCGGGATCGAAGTCGTAGAGGTTCGCGAGCTGGTAGCGCAAGGCGTTGCGGAGGACACGGTAGGTCTCGGCCACTTTGCTGATGCGCTCCTCGCTGACGATGATGTCGTCGCGGAAGTCCTGCGAAGCAACCCAGAGCCGGACAATGTCCGCGCCCCACTTCTTCACGTAGGCGTCCGCGGTCTGCGGCTTCTCGTAACCGCTCTGGGCCTGTTTGCTCTTGGAAATCTTCTCGCGGTCGGCGTCCACCATGAAGCCGTGGGTCAGGACGGTCTTGAAGGGCGTCGCGCCATTGCCGGCCAGGGAGAGCAGCAAAGAGGATTGAAACCAGCCGCGGTGCTGGTCGCTGCCTTCCAGGTACATGTCGGCCTGCCAATCCGAGGCTGTTAGTTCCTTGTTGCCTGTTGCATGGCGGAGCTCGGGGCGCTGCATCAGGACCGAGCGGGAAGAGGAGCCGGAGTCAATCCACACGTCGAGGGTGTCGTTGGACTTGGAGGCGGGGACGGGCCCCTTCCAATCCGCCGGCTTGAGCATCGCCCACAGCTCCGCGGCGGACTTCTCGAACCAGACATTCGAGCCGTGTTGCGCGAAAAGCGCTGCGGCATTGCGCACGATCTGCGCATCGAGGATCGGGCGGCCCTGCGCGTCATAGAACGCAGGGATGGGCACACCCCAGGTGCGCTGGCGGGAGATGCACCAGTCAGGCCGGCCCTTGATGGCGGCCTCGATGCGGCTCTTGCCCCAGTCGGGCACCCACTCCACGCGGTTAATCTCGGCCAGCGCCCGCTCGCGGAAACTGGCGTGGTCCACCTCGACGAACCATTGGTCCATGGCCCGGAAGATGATGGGGGTCTTGCTGCGCCAGCAATGGGGATAGCTGTGGGGGTAGTTTTCCTGGTGCAGGAGGACCTTGCGGGCGCGCAGTTCGTGCAAGACAACTTCGTTGGCGTCGCTCTTGCCGTGCTTCTCCAGGATGGACTTGCCGATCATCCCGGCGGGCATCTGCTGCTCCTGCGGCAGGTCGTCGGTGTAGGCGAATCTGCCGTCGTCATCCACGGGTGAATAGATCGGCAGGCCCTGTTCGGTGCCGAGGTGGTAGTCTTCCAGGCCGTGCCCCGGAGCGCAGTGCACGAAACCCGTGCCGGTCTCGTTGTCCACGAAGCTGTCGCCGCGGAAGAACTTCCCGGTGCGGTTGCAGAAGGGGTGTTGGTACTCCATTTGGCCCAGGTGCCCGCCGTCGAGGCTGCGGAGAATCTGGTAATCCTGCCAGCCGCACTTCGCGGCGACCGCGGGCAACAGGAGGGCGGAAACGATGTACTGCTCCTGGCCGACCAGCACGAGCGAGTAGCTGAAAGTGGAGTTGTAGGCGATGGCAAGGTTGGCGGGCAGAGTCCAGGGCGTGGTGGTCCAAATCACGACCGAAGTGCCGGGGTGCCCGGCCAGCGGGAACTTCACATACACGCTCTGGCTTACGTGATCCTTGTATTCGACCTCAGCCTCAGCCAGCGCGGTGCGACAGGGGATGCTCCAGTACACCGGCTTCTTGCCGCGATAGATGAAGCCCTGCTCCACCAGGTTCGCGAACAGGCGCAGTTCCTCGGCTTCATATCCCTTGTTGAGTGTGCGGTAAGGATTATCCCAGTCGCCCAGCACGCCGAGCCGCTTGAACTGGCCCCGCTGGATATCAATGTACTTGCGCGCGTAGGCCTCGCACGCCTTGCGGATGGCCGCCGCATCCGACGTGGTGTCGCCAGCCTTGCGCATGTCCTGGGTGACTTTGAACTCAATGGGGAGCCCGTGGCAGTCCCAGCCCGGCACGTAGGGCGCGCTGAACCCGCGTAGCGTCTTGTATTTGACAATGATATCTTTGAGGATCTTGTTCAGGGCGGTGCCGATGTGAACGTCGCCGTTGGCGAACGGCGGGCCGTCGTGCAGGATAAACTTCTCCGCTCCCACGCGCTGGGCCTGTGCGGCGGCATAAAGGCCGGCGGCTTCCCACTGTTTCAGCCGCGCCGGCTCCCGGGCGACGAGGTCCGCCTTCATCGGAAAGTCGGTTTGCGGCAGGTTTAATGTGTTCTTGTAGTCCATGCAGCGTCTTAAAGAAGGCGGACATTACCAGCCGCCCAAAGTAGTGTCAAACGAACGGCCCAACGGCGGGGATTGAACAAAGGTCCGGCGTGCGACTTTCCGGAAGCGCATCCGGACAACCTGTGCTAACCTTAATGCCGGGACGGGCAGCGCCAAAGGGCTGACCCGTGCGACACATCGCCGAAGCAAATCTATGAAGAATACTCTGGTTGTAGTCACAGACCTTGGATGCTTGAAAGCCTACCGACTTGAAAATAACCACCCCACCCATATACCGCGGCTGGAACTCATTGAAGAATTCAAAAGCGCCGACGCTCACGGCAAGCTGGTGGACGCGGTGACGGACCTTGCCGGCCGGTTTCCGCGCAGCGGGGGTGTGGCCGGCGCGAGCGGGGCCATGTCGGATGGCGAGCGGCATAACATCGCGCTGGAAAAGCGCAAGCGGCTGGTCCGGCAGCTGGCGCAGCGGTTCAACGCCCTGGCACGCCGCCCGGAGGTCGAGCGCTGCCTGCTGGCCGCCAGCCGCCAGATCAACCACCAACTGCTGGAGGAACTGGATCCCCAGGTGCGGGCTAAGATTGAAAAGAATGTCCCGGCCGACCTGACGAAGGCGGACCGGGCGGAAATCCTCCGCCACTTCTGACCTCGTGGGGCAGGAGCGGAATACGAAAGCACCCATCACGGTCCAGTTGCTTTCGGGCGGCCAGCCGCTATCCTTGGCTCCATGAAGAGAGCAGAAAGGCCGCCGGTGGACCCTGAGCTGAAGCGGCGGATTCAGGAACTGATCGAGTACCGGCACGGAGGGCACAATGAGGAGAACGTTGCCGACATCATCGAGAACGGGCTCAAGCTGCTGAAGGATGTCAAGCACAGCGGCGATGTGCGGGTCATTCAGACCGCGCTGCGGGAGCTGCGTTACGCGTTCAAGCTCTTTGCGCCTTACTCCCATGTGCGCAAGGTGACGATGTTTGGGTCGGCCCGCACGCAGCCGACACAAGCGGAGTATCAGCAGGGGGTCGAATTTGGCCGGAAAATCGCCGCGGCAGGCTTCATGGTGATTACCGGCGCGGGACCGGGTATCATGCAGGCCGGGCACGAGGGCGCCGGCCCGAAGATGAGTTTCGGCGTCAACATCCGGCTCCCGTGGGAACAAAGCGCCAACCCGGTGATTCGCGAGGACAAAAAGCTGGTCACCTTCAAGTACTTCTTCACCCGCAAGCTGATCTTCATCCGGCACTCGGATGCCATCGCGCTGTTCCCGGGGGGATTTGGGACGCTGGACGAAGGTTACGAGGCCCTAACGCTGATGCAGACCGGCAAGAGCCAGCTCATGCCGCTGGTGCTGGTGGACCGTCCGGGCGGCACCTACTGGAAGACCTGGGACCGGCATGTGCGCGAGCACCTCTTGCGGGACCAGCTAATCTCGCCCGACGATCTGAACCTCTACCAAATCACCGACAACATTGACCTGGCGGTGAAGATTATTACGCGGTTCTACCGCAACTTCCACTCCACCCGTTTCGTCAAAGACCTGTTCATCATCCGGCTCAAGCACGCGCCAAGCGACTCCGCCCTGGAAGCGATGAACGAGGACTTCGCTGATATCAACCTCGGTCCGCCCATGAAACGCATCAAGGCAACGCCGGAGGAGCGGGCGGATGACGATCAGGTGGATTTGCCGCGTGTTGCCTTCAACTTCAACCGCAAGGACTATGGCCGTCTGCGGCAGTTGATTGATGTGCTCAACAGCGTTTGAAGGCGAGCGGAAGCCGCGTGGCGGTTATTTGCGGTCCAGGTTCTGGCGCAGGTCTTCCGCCGTGACTGGGCACTCCACCCCGGCGGCGGGGACCTCGACTTTGGCGGTCCAGAGGATGGCATTGAGCACCAACTTGCGGTAATCGGCGTTGCCCCAATTGTAGTGAAAGTGGCCGCCCGTGATGCCGAAGCCCCGTCCGCCGTCCGGGCGTTCGCTGGCCCAGGCGAGGATTTGCGGTTCGCCCCGCTTCACAGCCTCCCGAACCGCCGGATTGCCCGAGTGCGGTCCGTCCGGTCGGCTCATCGTGCTGGCGGGCGCCACCGCCGAAAGAATCGGCACGACCCCCTTCATCCCGTCGCGGAAGCGCATGTGGAAATACCACTCGTCGTTGATGCGGAACGGGCTCACCCCGCGCGTGATGGCGTGTGTCGGCAGCGGCTGGAACTCCGGGCGCCAGGTTGGGTTCACTGACCAGTGCTGCTCAAAGCAGCCGCCAATCCAGTCCAGGAATTCCTGTTGGCCCTTCTCTTTGGTCGGTTCCACCGCGTAGTGGAGGCAGGCCAATCCGACGCCGTTCTTCATCAACTCGCCCAAGATCTTGAGCCGGTCGCCCTGGACGAAGGGGTGACCGCCGCCGCCATCGCTGTAGATGACGATGGCCGCCGCGCCGGCAAAGGCGGCATCCGGGTTCTGGGGCCAGCCGTTGCTGCAGACCTCGGAGATGATGCCTGGGATGCGGCCGAGGCAGGATTGAAACAAAAGGCAGCCAGCGCGATGCTCGTGGTCGCCCGCGTGATGGCTCGGCGGGCCGGCGAGGAAGACGACCTTCTTGTCCGCGGCCGAGGCCGTGAGCGCGGTCGCCAGAGTGAGGAGCGCGATTGGAATGTGGTGCATGGGCTTAAACTACACCGCGGGCTTTCTGGCACAACCGGGATTTGCAGGGACGCGCCTGGGGACGAGTCCAGGCGGATCGCCAGCGCTTTGCAGCCCTTGTTTTGTGCCGGGTGCGGGTGTTGGCAAACAGGGCGAAGTGTGAGACTATCGGATCGCAAACTGACCATGAAAACACTTCCCGCATACTGGGTGGACACAATCGCTCTGGCTGTTGGGCTGTTCGCAACACTGGAAGGCGGCCCCATAATGGCTGCCGATGCAACTGAGCGGCGGTTCGAAGGCAGGCATTATCGCGGGGTCGGAGACGTTGAATACCTGCGCCTGCTGGAGACGGCGCGACGGATGTTCGAGCCGGATGCCGAGCTCCAAAACCTGGCGATGCTGTATGAGCCGAAGTGGAATGGGCTGGTCGAAGGCCCGACCTGGGACGCCTGGTGGATCCAGAATTCGTACGGCACCACCTACGCCATCCTGCCGCTGCTGCAAGAGCCTTTCGTAACGTTCTTGCAGAACGCGCAGGACTTGTGGTTCGACCAAATGGGAGATGGCAAGCGGGTCGGGGCCAAGCCGCCGTTTGACTGGGTGGCGCCCGATGGGTGCTTGTGCGACGCCGCGCGCCCCGGGTGGATCGTCTATAAACAAGGTGATGGACGGACAGGGATTCATGATTGGGGCATGGAATTCACCGCGGCAGGGGTGGTCCTGCAGGCGGAACTGCTGCTGATCAGCCGGGACGCAAAAGCGATCGCGCATTACCTGCCTGTGCTTGAGCGGAGCGCGAATTTCATCGAGACGCGGCGTGACCCGGCCAACAACCTGTTCCTGGCCGGCCCGGCGGGCAATCTCCTGGCGCCGAGCTACGCGGGATGGAAGCGGCCCGACGGCACCTACGCCAACGCCTACCTGGCGGGGCTGTCCGTTACCTACATCGCGGCGCTGGACCGGCTGATAGAGCTGGAAAAGCTGGCGAGCCGCAAGGAGCAGGCGGCGCTCTACGCTCAACGGCGCGAACTTGCGCGGCGCGGGCTGCCATTGCTGACGGCCGACGAAGGCTACTTCATCCGCTCGCTCGACCCGGACGGCGTCCGGCACGGGGTGTTCGGCGCGGAACGGCATGGTTACTTTGAGGCGTCGCCCAACCATGACGCGATTGCCTTCCGCGTGGTGGACGATGCGCAGGCGGAACGGATTTACAAGAAGATTGCGTCCCTGCCCGGACTGCGGCCGCATCATTTCGTGCTGCCCAACTACCCGTCCTACGACGACATGTATGAGAAAGCGGAAGGGCTGTGGGGCTACGGCACGTGGGTCAATGGGGGACATTGGTCCACTTGCGAGGCGCGGATGGTGCTGGGTTACTGCCGGCTGGGGAAATTCGAGGACGCGCGGCGGTCCATGCGCCAGTTGCTGACGTTCGCGGAGCGGTTCCGGATGGACAACCCGCTGACCAAGTGCGGCAGCGACGTCTATCAGCCCAATGAACCAGTCAACCTTTGTTACGACAGCTTCGGCCCGGCGGCGGCATTCATGCGCGGCTTGTTCGAGTATCTCTACCGGGCGGACGGCCTCACGCTGGTGCCGCATGTGCCGCCCGCCATCACGGAGTTGGAGCAGTGCGACCCGGTGCGATTCGGGAACAAGCGGATTTTGCTGTCCACCGTCGGCGCGGGGCCGATCACGGCAGTCAGAATCAACGGGCGCAAGTGGAAGCACTTTGACCGCGCGACGGTCTTTCTGCCCTACGCCAAGACTCCGGTGCTGGCCAGGGTCGAAATCACTCTGGGCAATGGCAAACCAGAAGGGCATATGGTTTCACCAGCCAAATCGTCCTTGGGAATCTCCGGCAGTTCATGTCCGGCTTCGGCAGGCGACCTCGCCGCGTTGGAAGCGCGGGCCGGCCGGCTGCGCGAGTTTGCGCGGCGTATGGCGGCCGAGGGATTAGGCGCAAGCTATGAAGCCGCCCACGCGCGATTGGCGGCAAATTGCGTCGCCGCAGCGGGCCGGCGACGGCATCTGATCGGGGAGGGGAAGATCAAGCCCCTGCCTGCCGCCAGCGAGGCGGCGGCTGACCGCATGTATGCGGCTGCCGCGACTAAACTATGCGACGGCTTGGAAGCACTGTTGAAGGGATATGAAAAGGCAAGCAGCCGGGAGCAGCGGAAGATGCACACGCTGTGGGCGAACGCCGGCCGATAGTTGGGGCGCCCCAAACATTGCAGCCCCCTCCATGAGCAAGGTCAGTTCGCGCGCGGTTCCAACAAGGACCATTTGCCCCGCGTGCCAACGCTGTGACGAGCAAGCGTGACGATCGCTTGCCTGAGTTCCGGGTTTCCCGTCCGGTTTGCCACTGGATCTCCCCGCTCGGACCACGCCTCATTTAGGCGTTGATCTCCACCTGCAACTCGGTCAAATATACAGCATGAGCGTGACACCGTTCTGCCCGTTGAGAAGACGCAGCGCGGTCGCTGGGGGCCGCTCCCGGTCGGGGCCGCTCAGGAATTCTCCGCGTTTACTCGTTTGCGCGGCCATGGTTTGCGCGCTGGCGCTGGCTGCCAACCCGCGGGAGGTTCTTGGAGAGGAGACCAACTCCCCGCCGCCAGCCACCAGCCAACTCGAACAGGTGAGTGCGCAGGAGTTGCTGCGGGTGTTTGTGCAATTGCAGGAACAGCTCCGCGCCACTCAACTGGCCATTCAGGAGAACCGTCAGGAAACCAAAACGGCGGCGGCTCAAAATGCCGAGGCCTTGTCCAACGGGTTGCAGGCCATGCAGGAGGCGTTTGCGGCGCAGCGCGCGCGGGACTGGGCGGCGATGCAGAGTTCCAACGAGGCGGTGCTGATCGTGGTAGGCACTTTTGCGGCGATCAGCGTTTTGACGATGCTCATTATGACCTATTTCCAATGGCGGATGAGCACAGGTCTGGCTAAAATTTCAGCCGCACTCCCCGCCGCCTTTGGATTGGAGACCGGCTTCGGCACGGCCACGCTTGGCCCGGCCGAGCCCTCGAGCCTGCATTTGCCTGGGGCGACAGAACAGCCTGCGAGTGCGGCCCACGAGCCCAAACCGGGTTCTCCGCCGGGCTTGAAGCGCCCGCAAGCGCGCAATCTGCCCATCGGTGGCCGGGCGATTCTCAACGCCGAAACGGCATTCCGCAGGCGGCGAATCCGGGCGCTCCAGGTTGTGGTGGTTATATGTCTGATCTTCGCTGCGGCCCTGGCGCTTCTGCTGTACTTGGTCACGTGCAGGAAATTGGGCTTCGGTCCGTTTCACGCTGTGCTGAAGCTCTGAAGTGGCAAGAAGGAGAGGGCGAAGAGGGCCTCGGGTGGTTGCCTCTGCCGCTCACGGCGAAAACTATGGAGCTCCGGTTCCCCTTCAAAGAGTGGTGCCCCCAGGCTTCAATTGCGCCATTGTTCTGGCCGACAGTCTCGCCTCACCGTGGTCTGCCTTCAATCAGCAGGTGTGGTTGAAGAATAAGACAACTCATTCCTGAACGTAAGCATTCGCCTTCCCCGCCTTCGACGGCTATCCTATTATCCATCAGTCTATGTCTTTGGATTCGATAGCAGACCGGAGTGCCGAGCTGTTTGAGAGATGCTTCGGCCATTCGCCGCGCTGGCTGGTTGCCGCGCCGGGCCGGGTGAATCTGATCGGTGAACACACCGACTATAACGACGGCTTCGTGCTGCCCATGGCGATTGAGCGGCACATTGTCATCGCCGCGCACCGCAACCCCGGCCGCGAGGTGACCTTGCACAGCGTGACTACGGGGGAAACCGCGGCCTTCAACATGCGCCCCGAAGTCACCCCGGGCTCGCCCGGCTGGTCCAACTACGTCCGCGGCGTCATCGCTGGCTTCCAGCGGCGCGGCACGAAGCTGCCCGCTTTCGACGCCGTCATCGAATCCACCCTTCCGTTTGGCGGCGGGCTGGCCAGCAGCGCCGCGCTGGAAGTTGCCACTGCCACCCTCCTCGAAAGCATCGCCGGCCCCCCGCTCGACCCGGTCGAAAAAGCCCTCCTCTGCCAGCACGCCGAGCACGACTACGCCGGTGTGCCTTGTGGGATCATGGACCAGTTCACCTCCATTCTCGCCCAGGAAAACCACGCGCTATTATTGGATTGTCGCTCACGCACTACCACCCTGGTGCCGATGACGAATCCCGATGTGACGGTCTTGATCGTCAACACCGAAATCCGCCACAAGCTGGCGGAGAGCGAATATGCCAAACGGCGCACACAATGCGAAATCGCCGCCCGCGCCTTGAAGGTTGCGTCCCTGCGCGACGCAACGCCTGAAATGCTCGAAGCCTCTCGCGGTCAGATGGACCCGGTTGCCTTTCGCCGCGCCCGCCACGTCATCACCGAAAACGCGCGCACCCTCGAGGCGGCCAAGGCGATTCAAGCTTCTGAATGGCCTGCTGTCGGCCAACTGATGTACGCCAGCCACGCCTCCCTCCGCGATGATTACGAAGTAAGCTGCCCCGAACTGGACGCGGTGGTGGAAGTCGCCCGGGCGATCGGCGCGGGAGGAGGCGTTATCGGATGCCGAATGACCGGCGGCGGTTTTGGCGGTTGTGCTGTGCTCCTGGTCGAAACCGAAGCCGTTCAGCGCCTCACTCGCAAACTGGATGAGGCTTACGAGAGAAAAACCGGTCGGCAGACATCTATCTTCTCCTCCCGCCCCGCTGCGGGCGCCTGTGTGCTCAAAGCGGGCTAAGCGGTTTGTTTCGGTGTCGGAAATAGCTGCGCTTTCCGCAATCGCAGGGTGATACCACCGTCGCACTTCGGGGTTACCCCCGGAACGGGTGTTCCACCGCCCCGGCGTCTCCCCGCCGCCGCCGCTCAAACTCCCCTCCAAGCGCTGGCGTGATCTGATCCTGCGCGTCTGGCACGCGGATCCGCTCCGCTGCCCCCTTTTATGACTCCGCCCGTCTGCAATTAGCAATTTGCCATTTGCCATTTCTCCCCGTTCATCGGCTATCCGGCTATCGGCGATTGGCACCACAAAGCGCGAAGCGCTCCTGCATACTGGGGCACCTATCTCGTGGCGGGCTTGGGAAGCCAATTCGTCCCATCAGTCCTATCTACCCCCTTCCACCGCTCCGCGCGCAAGCGCGCCAGTCAAAGCACCCCGTAGGCGGTGCCAGAAATTAGCCCCGGGTAAGGCCGTCAGACGGCCGCCACCCGGGGTATCACGTCCTAATAGATCGTCCCCCTCCCATGCGCGCCGAGCGCATGGGAGGGGGAAGGGGGAGGGCGACCGGCTCACAGCTCCGACGAAACTCGCCCTGGTGCAGCCATTACAAAAAGACCGGCGCAACCCTCCCGGATCACCCCATCACAATCAAAACAAACACTACCCGCGCCCAGGCCAGAGCA
Source organism: Candidatus Paceibacterota bacterium (assembly GCA_035452965.1). NCBI lineage: Bacteria > Bacillati > Minisyncoccota > Minisyncoccota bacterium. Next base: position 46,093 of record DAOTCE010000036.1, read on the forward strand.
GCCCCAGGGGCAGGCCATGAAGATTGCCGGCAAAGGGAATAATCTCCGTCCCGGTATAGAGCACGACGCCGCGGACCCACCGTTTTCCAGCCACAGCCGCCAGCGCCTGCAACCCCCGCACGTCGCCGCCGCTTAAGGTCGAGCTGGCCTTTACTTCCACCCCCACCAACCGCCCGGCGGCGTCCTCGAGCACCAGGTCCACCTCCTGACCGGACGCGGTGCGCCAATAGAAGAATTGCGGCTGGGTCTGGCTCCATCCGGCCTGCTTGCGCAATTCCATCAACGCGAAGTTCTCCAGCAGGGCTCCGGCCAGGCTCGCGTCCAACTCCAGGCGCTCCGGCGTCAAGCCCACCAAATGCGCCAGCAGGCCCGTGTCATTCAGATAGACCTTCGGCGTCTGAATGATGCGCTTGCCCAGGTTGGTTGCCCAGGGCTGCAACAACTGGACCAGGAACGTCTTCTCCAGCAGTGCGAAGTATCGCTTCAACGTCGTCTGCGGCACCCCGAGACTCCTCGATAAGTCCGCGAAGTTGAGGAGTCCACCCGCCCGAGTGGCCACCAGCGCCAGCAGGCGCGGTACCGCTGTGAGATCGGCGATGTTGGCCAGATCGCGGACATCCCGTTGCAGGATCGTCGTCATGTAGGACTGGAACCAGGCCCCGCGCCGCGCCGGGGACGGACGCGTCAGCGCCAGGGGATAACCCCCCGCCAGGGCGCGCCGGAACAATTCAGCGCGTTGCGGACCAGCCGCCCCTTTCCGGCCCCAAGCCGGCTCCTTCCCGAACAACACGTCCACGAACCCTTCGGACACCCCCTCCAGTTCTCCCTGCGAGAAGGGCCAGAGCGTCAGCACCTCCATGCGCCCGGCCAGTGACTCCGAGAGTTTCGGCAGCAGCAGGACGTTGGCCGAACCGGTCAGCAGAAAGCGCCCCGGCTCACGCTGCCGGTCAACCGCCATCTTGATCGCTGGAAACAGTCCCGGCACATGTTGCACCTCGTCAAGGGTGACGGGAGTGCTCAGGCCGGCAATGAATCCTTGCGGGTCACGCTGGGCTGCCGCCAGGAGGCCGGCATCATCAAAGGTCAGGTATTGGCGGCCCTTGGCAACCTCTGCCGCCTGCACCAGGGTACTCTTGCCGGTTTGCCTGGCGCCAACGACCAGCGTCACGGGCGTATCTCGAAGGGCTTCCAGCAGATGGTCAGTCAGATGGCGGCGAATCATGCGGATAATCAACCACAGCCTGGATGATAATCAACCACATAATTAGCCTACCCCCGCCGCTCGCCAAACTTCCCTCCAAAGGCTGGCGCGACCTCACCCTGCGCGTCTGGCACGTGGACCGCTCCGCTGTCCCGTTTGCCGGAACCCCATGCGCGTTATCGCCGTCATTGACGACCCTCGGGTTGTCGAGAACATCCTCCGTCACCTCGGCGCCTGGCACAATCCGCCGCCCAGACCGCCGCCACTGGGCTTCCCGGGGCCATACACCTACGAACCCCGTGACGACGTGGATCTGAAGCCCCACTATGAGAATGTGCTCACTGACTGAAAGACGATACCGCCGCGCCCCAGGCTGCCGGTAGGGTCTGCCCGCCCTCAGGCCGGTCCGGACGCACCCGGGCCTCGGGCGCGTTCGCCAAGTCAAGACCAGCCGCTGGAGCCGGGCAAGAAGCCTCGCCGAGCGGGAAAAAGCAGTGTTTGACTTCTGGCCATGCCTCCTGACACGCTCACGGCATGCCTGCTGAGTGCGAAAACCAATTCTCCCTCACTCGCTCAGCGCTGAGTACGTGCCGCGCGCAAAAGCAAATTCAGTATCAGTGGGTGCTGCAGGCCTTCCACATTGGCCCGGAATTCGTTCCGGCCCCCCTGATTTCTGAAGTTATCAGCTAAATGCACTGCGGAGAATTGAATAATTTGGGTTAAAACATGCTCGGCGGAGGCGGTGTAACATTTGCCGAATTTTGCTGTTAGAAAGGGAGAACATATGACAGTAAGAATGCCCAGACTGAAAATGCCTTCTCCCGACATTCAGAAGGATATCCGTTTCCAGAAGCGGCTTGGACTTGGCTTAACCCTGGCCGGTCTGGTGGCCTTATGCGTCGGATTCTTCACGTATCAGACGACACGGAGATTCTGCGCCACCGCAAGCAGGGCTGCCGGGAAAATCGTCGTTCTGGAAAAGGTGGAATTTGATCGCAAAACTACAATGTACCCCGTGTTTTCTTTTCTTGATTCCAACGGTAACTCGAATGTTGTGCGCTGCGCCTCCGGATACCCGTTAAAGGGCTGGACCTTGGCCAGACGTCACAAGGTGGGCGATACAGTTGAGGTCCTGTATTCTTCCAGAGATCCGGACAGTGCTCTGCTGAACGAGTTTCTAGCGGTCTGGGGCTGGACCGTCCTGTTTGCAGGTGGCGGCCTGTTGCTTGCCAGTTGTGGAGGCATTTTGTGGTACTGGTCGGTGCACTGGCGAAAAGAGGTCTTCGGAAACCCTTCCGCTTGAATAAATGAAGCATGTTCCAGCCAACCCGACTGTTTCACGAAGAGATCCGCTGCCGCTTATCTTTGGGCTTCTGGGGTTTGCGTTAATGTGCGGGACAATCCTCTTCCGCATCAACCCGGTGGAAGGCTCTGTTGTGCCGGACTTCTTCCATGAAACCTTCGTGGGAAACGCGCTTTACTGGCTCATGTTTGTGACGTGCATGCCTGTGTTTATCCTGACCACGGCTTCAGTGAACGACGAGATGTTGGCATGGCTACCTGCCTGGTTGCCGGCTTTCAATCTCGCGTTGCTTGTAATGCAGGTTTTTCTTTATTGGCTGCTCGGCAAAACCATTTCCATGCTCTGCAAAAAAGGCCAGCACGTGTGTCGTTCGAAAGGGAAATGGAAAGGGGTCAGCCATTAGGGCATTTGTCCAACAGAAAAAAGCGTTGCCGTCCGATTCGTTTTAAACCGGTTTTTGCCGCAGCTCTTCCGACGAGCTCTGCCAGCCGACACGAACCTGCGTTTTCGTCGTTTGAATCGGAACACCGACCGAGCGTTTTGCGCGGCGAAGCGATCCGTTCAGTCAGCCATCCGGGTCTAGCGCGTTCTGAGCGGATGTCCTGGCTGAACCCCATTTCGAACCGAAAGGAGCGGACCGGACGTCTCCTGCCCGGCTCCCTCCGGCTCGGTTTTCTTAAAGGGGTCAGTTAATGAGAATGTAATATGGAGTTGACCTCAGTGGAGTCT
>DAOTCE010000037.1 GCA_035452965.1 Candidatus Paceibacterota bacterium
GTGGTTCACGCTCCACGCCTGCGCGTCGTTGTGGATCCGCGCGATGTCCTGGTCCGCCTGGATCTTGTTCACCGTCAGCGACGCCGAATCGCTCAGCAACTGCCGCGTCGCGCTCAGGTCCTTCCAGAACGGCATCTTCACCTCGCGCCCGCCCTGCGCCGCGATCCGGTCAAACGCATCGCCCGTCTCGACGATGCCCGATCTGCCAAAGCGCGACAGCTCGGCTGTCCGCTCGATGGCGTATTTCTCAAACTCCGTGGGGATGATAATGTCCGCCACTGCTGTCTTAGCCATACTTCACAATCTCCGGTTGTGATCCGCAAAGTAGGGCAGGCGTCTCGCCTGCCTTCCCCTATGCAGCCGCCCTCAATCGGGCCGCCAACTGCGGATCGGATTTCTGCAACTTCATTTGCTCCGTGAGGTTCCACGTCTCCTTCCGGAACGGATTCCTCGCGGACCTGCCTGCTCGCGCCCCTGCGCCTCCCCCGGAAGCGTCGCCGGCAGCCCCGCCACCGGCGTTGGACTCGAACAAATGAGGAGCGTCGGCGACCTGCAGATCCACCCACTCCTCCAAATTCAACGGCGTGAGGCCATCCTTGCCCATGCGCACCGTCTGCCCATCCGCCTCAAACGCGGTGGGAACACCCTTCTCCAGCCGGAACACGCTCCGCGCCCGCGCCGTGATGTCCGGGATCGCCGTCGGCCGCAGCCCCCGCTTCGACGCCGCCGCCGTCACCCCCTGGTCAATTTGGATCGCCGTCAGCCGCGCATTCAGCGCATCCCGCTCCGCCACCACCGCCTGCACCTGCTCCGACTCCGACCGCTCGAACCGGCGCTTGATCTCGTCCCGCTCGCGCCTCAGCGCCACGTTGGCGTCCCGGAACTCGTCCACCTTCGACCTCTCCACCGCCCCCTCCACATCCAGCACCCAGGCTCCATCCCGCTCCACATACAGCCCCTGCAACTCCGCGGGGATTTCCTCCTTCGACTTCGCTCGAAACTTGATCGCCATGGCGCAAGCGTAGCATCGGTTTTGGCGAGCAAGTCCGGCCCGGAGCTGGACTACCGTCAGGAACCGTCAGGAGCCGTCACGGGCCGTCAGGAGCCGTCATTTTTGTTTTTGACGACCTCTGCCCGCCGCGAAGCCCTTGACATAGAAGGTGGTCTTCTATAAAAGCCGCTCAACTATGAAGGCACTCAGAGCGACCCTTTCAGCTTTCGCACTCTTCCTTCTCGGAGCCCCCAGTCTCCAGGCCACCACGGTGGCGTCCAACCTGGACCGGCCCTACGTCGGTTTCTATCGGAGCGTCACGTCCGGCGAATGGGCCGCCACTTCCTTCACGACCGGCAATCAGCCCGCAGTGTTGCACGCGGCCAGCCTCGAACTGTTCGCCCAAGGTGGCACCGCCACCTTTGTGCTGGACCTGCGACAGAACGCCATCGCGTTTCCAGGCACCGAGCTGGGGCAATTCCTCAACACCCCTTCCACCAGCAGCAGCAGCGCCGTGCTCCTGACCTTTGCCAGCGCTTTCACCTTGCAGCCCAATACGACTTACTGGCTGGCGCTGACGGCCACTTCCGGAACCGGAGCCTGGCTGCAAACCTCCGTTGGCCCCCCCGACACCTGGGCCATCAACGCTTTGGCCTACAGCCCCGATGATGGCACGGCGTGGGAGGGACCCTTTGCCCAGGCAGGCTATCTCAGCCTGGAGGCAACCATCATCCCTGAGCCCTCCGCCTGCGCGCTCCTGGGCGCGGCCACCGCCGGCCTGGCTTGCGTGCGCAGAAAGCTCCGGCGCTCGGCTGCTCCGGCGGCCGGAAAAAGGAAAAAGGGGTCAGACCATAGTTTGGTGCGATTCCCGCACCGGTGAGAGCAAACACACGAGCAAAACCGCACCAAACTATGGTCTGACCCCTTCATTCTAATGAAACCAGGAATTCTTTCCCAGTTTGTCCAGCATTATCCAATAACTAGGAATTCTTTCCTAGTAATCAAATAGTTCGGCGGTTATGCGCGTCTCCATTCTGATTCTCACGCTCGTTGTTCTTGCGACCGGATGCTCCGAGGGGCGCTTCCGGCAGAGCGGCTCGTCCGCCATGTCGCCAACCATCCAGCCGAATGAGGGCTTTGTGGCGGATATGTCCGCATTTCGTAAGGCCGGGCCGCAGCGATGGGATGTTGTCGTGTTTCATCCGCCGCCGAAGGAGACACTGACGCAGCCCCAGGAGATTTGGGCGATGCGAGTCATCGGTCTTCCGGGAGAGAGTTTGGAGATTCGAGACGACGGTGTTTACATTGATGGGAAGCGCGAGGCACAACCTGACCGGTTGGCAGGCATTCGCTACGTCGCGATTTCCCTGCCCACCGTCACCTACCCATACAAGATTGCAGCCGACGCGTACTTCCTAGTCGGCGACAATACCACGAACTCTTTCGACAGCCGGTTCTGGGGCGGGTTGTCGAGGCAGAGCATCTTGGGCAAGGTGAAGAACAAATGAGACCGCCGAACCAGATCACTGGACCGAACGCGGGCGGGCCACGTCAGTTTCCAATTCGGATGCCACTGGCCGCCCGCGTCGGTCAGTTCTGGCGTTCGACTGTGAAGATAATCTTCGCCTCCCTGTTCGCGTTGGTGCTGGTTCAGAGTGCGGCTGTTGCCGGCCTTGCCACCGATATCCCACAGACGAATCGAGTCATTCTGGATGGAAAATGGAAGCCATCCGAGCAGGACACCCAAGAAGCCCTCGTTGACATCCAAGCCTATTTGGAAACGCCGAGCCGTTCCACAAATGCGTGGACCTCCCAAGAAATTAGGGAAATCCTGGCGCATACAAAAGACTACCGTGTGAAATTCCAGGGGATGGTCCTTGAGGGAAGGAAAGTGATTCGTTGCTTATTTCTCTCCGGTTCTGATCCCGACCCTTGGTCTATCTTTTATGATCCGCGCACAGCCAAGTGTGCGAGATACTTCTCCCTTGGATATACATGACCCAGCCGAACCAGTCGCGTCAGCCAACTCCGGGAGAGCGTCTCAGTTGCAGTCGGACGTCAGCGGCCCGGCATGGCTGCGCTCACCGTTCGCCATAGTATGGAACACACCCTTCAGCACGCCTGTTTCACCTGTCGGAAGGTGTTCAAGAAGACGGTCCCCGGAAAGAGCAGAGAACTCCACAGGGATTGTTACGTGCTCGGCATGACGGAGACCGTTTCTTTCCGATGCCCGGAATGTGGCGGTTCTCTTCATGCGATGGGAAAGACTTTTCGCGCCCCTCGCTCATCCCAGCTCGAGCAGTGGAAAGTGGTCGAAGCCCTGTTTCAGGCAGGATTTCGCTTCATGAGCGGGCGAGGCTCCCACGCTGAGTTGCCAACCCGACTCCGCGATGTGGAGCAGTTCATCCGCGAGAATCCCGATCATCCTTTGAAGCTCACAAAGGCGAACCAAGCGCTGCACCGAATGGCGGCCCCCGCACGCCGTTCGCCAGTTCGGAGGTCGCGGAGGGGCCGCCATCGGTGAGCTGTTCGTTCGGCATTAGAGCATGGCTGAAGAACTTCCAACCCCATTTTCCGGGTCATACTGGGTGGTGCCGGAGCAGCTTCTGGCAGGCGAGTATCCGGGAGAGGTCAACCCTGAGATGACGCGCAAGAGGCTGCAGGCTCTCATTGCTCGTGGCATTAGGACGTTCATCGACCTTACCGATGAGGACGAAGTGAACGAGGATGCGAAGGTCATACCTCCGTATCGGAGCGTGTTGCGCCAAGTTTCCGAGCAGGAGTCCGTTCAGACGACTTACGCAAACATTCCGGTAGAGGACCGCGGTGTTCCGTCCCCGTGGACCCTGCGCTGTATTCTCGATGTAATCGACCGGTCCATTGCTGATGAGAATCCAGTTTACGTCCATTGCTGGGCCGGTCGGGGGCGGACCGGCACGGTGGTCGGCTGCTATCTGAAGCGCCACGGTATGGCGGAAGAAACGGATGTGATTCAAAAGCTCGCCGCTTTGCGACGAGGCACGCCCAACGGCAGGCAGACATCCCCTCACACGAAAGAGCAAGTCAGAATGGTTACGAACTGGAAGAAGGGGGTATGAAACCGAACCAGGCGCCTGCACCTAACCGCCGCCCGCGCTTTCCGCTCGGCAGTCCGGAAGAATTCGAATATCCTGTTTGCGCTCCATCTGCCTCCCCGGCGGCGGTAGGTGAGGCGCAGCGTTCGGCGGCGCATGCTAGTCGCAAAATGCTCAATCTATGAAGAAACGAATCATTATCATCGCAGTCACACTGATCGGCCTTGTTGCCATCTTGGTTATACTGACCGCATTCCCCACTGCGTCGGCCGCGACTCGTCCCGTGAGCTTGGTCATCGCTGGGCCGGATGGTCAGCGATTCACGGGTAGCTACGTGGCCGACGGCATCACAAATTCTGTAAGCGCCGTTGCTCCCGCGACGATCAGCCTGCAAGCCAGAGAGGTCGGTTATGAGTTCAAGCGGGAAGGGGGCGTCGGCGAGTTTCGTGTCGCCTTATTTGTTGGGGATCTTTGCCGAACGTCCACGACCAGCCACGAGCAGCCGGGCGTGCGTGGGGAATTGCGTTTCGCCGCCGGCAGAGAGAGTTACTGGGCGGCTGGTTTTTGACGGTTATCGGGCCGAACCAGATCACTGGAGCGAACAGCCGCCCCGCTTCGCCGTTCGAGAGTCGCGGACTTCGCCGACGCGCCCCGGTAGTCGGGAGTCACAAGCGTTATCACGGCGGGTCGGCTGTCGCTCGGTTCTGTCGTTCGGCGGCAGCATCCTGAGCATGCACCAAACCATCGAGCAGCAAGTGACGGAAGACGAGCGGAAACGCTTGCTCGATTCGATGCCGCTTACACCTTCCCCTTTCCGAACCCGGCAGTTTAAGCTCAGGCTCGTCGGCACAACCATCGGCGTGCTTGCAGCCGTCGCATTTGCCATAGCCACCAAGAGGGCGTCCGCTGGTGTCGCCATCGCCGTGGGCCTCCTCGTCTTCGCAATCTGGTGGCTGCTTGATCTCAAGAGCCGGGTGCTTACCCCCTTGCGCAGATACCGGGAGGCGAACGAGCGAGTGTGGAGGTTTCGCGGTGTGGTCAATGCCGCCAAAACCGTACGCGTCCATCGGGTTCAGTCGGATGCCGTTGTTCAAGTGGTGCATGATGAAGGAACCATCTGCCTTTTCGATGTCGGCGAGAACCGCACTTATTGGATTGACCCTTACTTTATGGTTCCCGGCCGCCCCCCCGAGGACTGGCCCAACCGCGAATTTGATGTGGTTGAGATTCCCGGCTGGGAGGGCGAGGTCGGCCCGTTTTCTCGCGGTACAAGGCTGCGGCCGCGAGAAACGCTGGAATTTCGGGACATGTTCGAGCACTATGATTTTGAACCGCCGGCGGACGGCATTATCCGGCAATCGCTAGACGCCTTTTTGCAGGATGTACGGGCGCGGAATCGTCCGACCTCAGGGGCCTCGAGGACATGAGACTTTCGTCAAAGGGGTCAGACCATCAAAGGGGTCAGACCATCAAAGGGGTCAGACCATCAAAGGGGTCAGACCATAGTTTGGTGCGATTCCCGCACCGGTGAGAGCAAACACACGAGCAAAACCGCACCAAACTATGGTCTGCCCCCTTCATCGAGCACGTGCAGGAATTCAAATGACCCAGGCCAGGACGCTTAACCCGCCTGCTTCAGAGCACGCGGCGATAGCGCTTCTGTTTGTATGCCGGCATTTTGGGCGCGGCGCCTCTGAGCAGGTTCGTTGGGCGACTACTGCGTGATGCGGCGCACTCTACCCTGTCAAATCGATATATGAACGAAATGAACGTTCCCGAAACAACCTTCGCCAACAGTCGGACCCGCAAGCGTGGTTTTGCGTTGTTTGCTCTGGGTGCCATTCTCTATGTCCTGGCTGTGTTCGTTATGGACCGATGGAGGGCTAATCGAGGTGCCTTCCACTACGCGCTCCTTCCCGCCTGGATACCTCTTGCGATGGCCTGCCTTGGTTATGTGGAGTTCGTCAGCGGCGCACCCTGCTATCAACTCAGGCAAAGGTGGGCAGAGCTACATGGATGGCAGTGCGCCGTGATCGGCGTGTTCCTCGCCGTGACCTCGCTGGTTGCCATCTTCTGCATCGCCGCGTTCTTTCTGATTTTGCGCACATGAACCAGCATTGGCCCAAAATCATTACAGCCAACGCCGGTTGGCCGCCTCAGTTCCGCTGTCGCGGTTCATGTCGTTGGCCCGGCGTGGCTGAGTTCTATCGTTAGGCGGACACGCGACGTTCACTGCCATGCGCTTTCATCTTGGAGCTATACCTAGTTCGCCAGACTTCGTGCCGGACACGCCGTGGAAGCCAGTGAGGCAGCCTTCACCTTGGATGGGGCTTTTGGCCGCGTATCCGATTGGCATTGTGACCGCAGGGCTGGTCGCCGTGCTTTGGTTGGCCATTACACCTTTCCAGTTACAGGATGTGACCTCCACCATGTCCTTGCGCGGCTTTTTAGTTTCGTTTGCAGGTATGGTCGTTGTCCACGAACTGATCCATCTGGTTGTTCACCCAATGTCAGGACGGTCGCCGCATTCGATTGTGGGTGCGGGAGGGCCGACAACGGGAGTTTACGCCCACTACGCCGGAGAGATGGCACGCAACCGCTTTGTCGCCATCCTCCTCATGCCTCTGGTGATCATCAGCTTTGTTCCATTGTTTGTGGCTGCCGTTGGACAGGTTTCCTCTGGCTGGATAGCGTTTATCTCCGCCTTCAACGCTTTTGGAGCTTGCGCAGATACACTCGACGCAGGGCTAGTTCTGTTTCACATTCCAGCTACCGCGACCGTTCGCTGTCGGGGCTTGAGGATATACTGGAGAGAGCATGACACACTGGCCGCCTACTTTTCGGTCGAGCGAATGGCGGCGGGCGATACCCGTCTGCAAATTCGAGCGCCTGGTGTCCGCCGCCATCGCTCACCTTCGCGTTGGCCGTGATGAGCAGCGACGAGTCGCGCGCGAGGGCTTCCAGAAGGCTGAGCACCTGCGCGGCTCTCATCACTCTCGGGGCGACGGTGGTCATTCCGACTCTCATTTTCGCTTATGCTGGTGCAGCTTGGAAGGCACTGGCAGTACCGTTAGGATTCCTGGGGGGCGCGGCCGCCCTCCAGGCCTCGCGGCCGGCTTATGGCAGATACCAGTATGCCCGGCTTGGTCCCGGAGGAGTTGGGCGGTGCTTTGCGCATATGTTCTCCCGGGCGTTTGGCGCCTCGGATTTCACTCGCTTCTGGCGCCACTGGAATCCCTTCTGGGGCTATTTTCTGGCCTACTACTGTTTTGCCCCGTTGCGGCGCTTTGCGCCGCGCCCCCTGTGCCTGATCGTCACCTTTGCACTCAACGGATTGTTTCATGACCTGGTGTATGTGTGGCCTTTCGGCTGGGCCAGGACCGAGCGGCTGCCGTTTCAGTTTCCCGTCTTTACTTTGTGCCTGGTCCTGATTGCCGGTATCATCCTGGCCGCCGAACGCTATCGGTTTACGCTGGCTCAGTTGTCCTTGCGCCGGCGTGTCGGCTGCCAGTTGCTCGCGTTTGTTGGCCCGTTCGCCCTTTCAATCGGCATTCTCCTCCTTACACGAATATGACCGCCAACCCGGCGCCCGCACCTAACCGCCGCCCGCGCTTTCCGCTCGCCAGCCTCAAAGGGGTCAGACCATAGTTTGGTGCGATTACCGCACCGGTGAGAGCAAACACACGAGCAAAACCGCACCAAACTATGGTCTGACCCCTTCATTGGTCATCTTTCCCGGCCCCCGCTTGCGCGTTCCTGCAGTTGCCGCCAGCCCCCGGAGCACGTCCGGCAGGTAGAACCGCACCAAGCTTCCCCGTAGCTTCATGCAAGGCAGCTCATCCTCGGCCAGCATCCGGTCCACCGTGCGCACCGACACGTTGAGGGCCGCCGCCAGCTCTCCCCTCGTCAAGAGCTGCGCCACCTCGCCCTGTCTTTCAGCTTTCAGCATTTCAGCTTTCTGCTTTCTGCTTTTTCTCCAGCCTATCCGTGCCCATCAGCGCCATCCGTGGTCAAACAGCTTTCTGCATTCTTCATTCTGCCTTCCTGCTTCGCTTCGCCGCCACTATCCGTTTGCCTGGGGTACTCGGGAAACGGCGAGGTCCGCCCCATCAGCGCCCATCTTTGTAGCCGCCGCCGTTAGTCGGCGCATTTGCCCCCTGCCATTCCCCTTTCGCGTCCTTTCGCGTCTTTAGCGGGCAATAAATCCGTGTCCATCAGTGTCCATCTGTGGTCGCCCTCTCCGAATTTCTGCTTTCTGCTTTCTGCTTTCCAGGATCAGCTCCGCCTCCTCCTCATTTGTCCGACCTTCGGGTAACACTTCACCCCGGCGGAACAACTCATGCATGGTGTCCTGGCTGATGGCGCCGGCTTGCCAGGCACTAACGATTGCCTGAATGTCCTGGCTCGCCAGACCCTTGGTGCTGAAATCCGTGTTGAGCTGAATGAGCACCTGCGTGTCGCTCACATCATCCGGGAGTTCCTCCGTCGAGTTCCACCAGTAGACCCAGCGCAGCATTTCCGTCAGCGACTCGCTCACACTGAACGCTACATTCCCCAGGATGCTGTATTCGCCGGACTGGCGTAGTTCGATCGCGGTAGCCGTCTCGCCCACCCGCTTTGCTTCCTCCAGCATCCGCGAACCGAGCACAGTCATGAGGCGCTCGTCGCGATCCATCGCCCGCTCGAAGGTCTCCAACCCCTGACCTTTGAACTCCAGGAAGCCCGCATTCGCCCCTGGTGTCTCACTCACCCACGCCTGGCTGGAACCAATCCGAAGCGACGCGCCCTTGTCGAAACCACTCACCCACGCGGTAGGCAGCGCCGTGAAATGCAGCCCGTGCTTGAAGTCGGCATCCAGACGGTAGTGGTCGAGGTTCACCGCGATGATGTCCTCCAGCGGCCCGCGATCCACATCCGGCCGCGAATGACGCGGCCCATGGAATACAAACGGAATCAGCGGCAACGGCTTGCCCAGCCGCCGCGGCACGCGCGACTCCACCAACACCCACTCCTTCTTGGCACGTCGCAGTCCCGCCCAGGAAGACCAAGCCCGCTCTTTTTCTTGCCAAACCTCCACGCGGCAGAAAGGAGTCCCATTGTCATCCACCACCAACCGCAGCACCCGGATTTGTTCCACCGGCGACGACTCAAATTCATCTTCGCCTTCTCCGCTCGTGCCTTGAGCAACCTCACGCAGCACCACCAGCGTAGGCACGCTTCGCCCATTCACGCGCTCCACTCGCCAGTTGATGATCTGCTCTTCCACCATGCACCGGTTTGGTCGTTATGGCTGGTGGTGCCGCCGGCGAGTTGTTCCCCCCCATTGCGGGGGAACACCAACGACCGGCGCATGATAATTCGGTCCAACAGCGCATCCGGCTGCCAAGAGGGCGGATGCAGCGCCAATGGTAGTTTTCGGTCTCATAAGGGATTCGTTGGGGATTGTGAATTATGCATGCCGGTGAATGTCTCGGGTCACGCCAGGCGTTTGCGAAGCAGCCAGTCTGCGGCGGCCAGTGTTCCAATGGCGATGACCAGCAGCGGATAGAGACTGTGAAACAAGGCAACATGGCTGAAGTCCTTCAGAAAAAGGCCTTTCGCTATGACGATGAAATGGCGCATGGGGTTCACCCAGTCCAGGCATTGCAGCCAGGCTGGCATATTATCGACCGGGGTGGCGTACCCGGAGAGAAGGATGGCCGGCATCAAGAAGCTGAAAACGCCGAGGAACGCCTGCTGCTGCGTGGCGCAGACGGATGAGATAAGCAGTCCGAACCCGGCCAGCGCCAGACTGTAGAAAATCATGCTGCCGTAAAGCGGCATAAACGATCCTTGAAACGGGATGCGGTAGAAGAAGATGGCTCCGAGCAGAACGATGGTGCCTTGCAGGATGGCCACGAGAATGGCCGGAATGATCTTGCCGATCATGATCATTCCGGGCGTGAGCGGCGAAACCAGGAGTTGGTCGAGCGTGCCCTGCTCGCGTTCGCGGGCAACGGAAAGCGCGGTGACAATGAGCACGTTTAACGAGGTGATGATGGCAATCAAGCAGGGTAGAATGTGCCAGTGATACTCCAGGTTCGGATTGAACCAGTAGCGGGCATTCAAGATTGAGGGAGCGACCTTTTGCCGGGAGTCAAGCCGTTCGGCGGTGAAGTCGTTGATGATCTGTTGCACGTAGCCGAGGGCGATCTGGCCGCTGTTGGAGCGGCGCCCGTCGAGGATAGCCTGGATTTTCGAAGGGCGATCCGCGGCGACATCGCGCGAAAAGTCGGGCGGGAAACGGAGGACCAACAACGCCACCTGGTTATCAATGGCGCGGCGCACCGCGGCTTCGCTGTGAAGGTTCAGGAGGCGGGTGAACGCCCTGGTTTGCGAGAAGCGCTGTATCAGCTCAGCGGATTCACGACCATGGTCCTCATTGTAGACCGCGAGGGTGTTGTTCTTGACCTCTAATGTGGCGGCAAAGGGAAACAACGCCAGCTGCAAAAGGACGGGCACGATGAGGAGAAGGCGGCTTTGCCGATCCTGCAGCAGCGTCTCGAGCTCTTTGATGACCAGTGTGAGAATGCGCGAGAACATCGTTACTCCAAGCGGCGGCGGGTTTTCAGCGCGGTTACGCCAAGGAACAGCATTCCCGCCACAACCAGGCACCCCGCGCTGTTCGAGAGGATGGGCCAGACGTTGCCGGCCTGGAAAAGCGTCTGCATGGCGGTGACAAAATAGCGGGCCGGTATCAGGTAAGTGACGGCTTGCAGGCCGGCGGGCATGCTGCGGATCTCGAACAGGAAACCGGAAAGCATGACGGCAGGCAAAAACGCCGCATTGAGGGCGGCCAGGGCGGCGTTGAACTGGTTGCGCAACACGGTCGAGAGCAAGAGGCCCAGCCCTAGACTGCTGGCGAGGAACAGCGATCCGATCAGCCACAACAACAGGAGCGAACCGCGGAAAGGCACTTTCATGACGAAGACCGCCACGCCGACACACAGAAACAGCGAAGCGATGCCGAGCGCGTAATAAGGCAACACCTTGCTCAAGAGCAATTCGGCGCGGGTGACCGGCGAAGCCAGCAACGCCTCCATCGTGCCGCGTTCCCATTCGCGGGCGACCACGAGGGAGGTCAGCAGCGCCCCAATGACCGTCATGATGATGGTGATGGAGCCCGGAATGAGGACGTTCCGGCTTACGGCACCGGGGTTATACCAAAAGCGCGATTCGACACCAATTCTGGCCGGCGGCCTCTCTCCGCGCTCGCTGGCGCGCTGCTGCATCCAGCCGTTCCACGCGCCGGCCACATAATTCTGCACGAAACTGGCGGTGTTGGGTTCCGAGCCATCAGCCACGACGAGCAACGGGGCGGTATCGGCGGGCCGTTTGATTCTCTCGGAGAAGTCCAGCGGCACGACCACGAAGCCTCGCACAGCGCCATCGGTTAGCGCCCGCTCGATTTGCGCCCGCGTCTCGGCGGTGTAGATGGCGAAATAAGGTGAGCCGTGAAGATTGTCCGCAAAACGGCGGGCCTCCGGGCTTTTGTCCTCCAGCACGAGGCCAACGTTCACGGTGGTCAAGTCCAGGTTGATGCCGTAGCCGAAAATGAACAGCATTACGACTGGCAACACGAAAGCGATGAGAATGCTGCTGGGGTCGCGCAGGATTTGCCAGGTCTCCTTCCGGCAGAGGGCACGCAAGCGGCGAAAGGAAAAGGACTTCATGCCGGGAACTCGGAGGCGTGTTGTTGCACCAGGGAGATGAAGGCATCCTCCATGGACGGGTCAGGATTCGATGCGGTCCCGACCTGCTCCCTGAGCTGGTCGGGGGAACCGGCCGCAATGATCCTGCCGCGGAATACCAGGGCGATGCGGTCGCAGTATTCGGCCTCGTCCATGAAATGCGTTGTAACCATGACCGTGACGCCCTTTTCGACCACGCCGTTGATATGTGTCCAGAACTCACGACGCGTCACCGGGTCAACGCCGGAGGTCGGTTCGTCCAGGAAGAGGATGGCGGGTTGGTGCATGACGGCGCAGGCCAGGGCGAGCCGCTGCTTGAAGCCGAGAGGGAGGGTGCCGAGGGTGGTGTCCAGGTAGGGCTGCAACTTGAAGACCTCGACCATTTCCGCCATGGCGGTCTTCCGTTGGGCGCCGCGCAGCCCGTAAGCGCCGGAGAAGAACTTCAAGTTCTGATGGACGGTCAGATTGCCGTAGAGTGAGAACTTCTGCGCCATGTAGCCGAGTCTCTGGCGGGCCTCGCTGGCGCTGGTTTTGAGATCTATGCCCATGACGGTGGCCGTCCCGGAGGTGGGCGCGAGCAGACCGCACATCATGCGGAAGGTCGTGGACTTGCCGGCGCCGTTCGGCCCGAGCAAGCCGAAGATCTCACCGCGTTTGACCGCGAAGTCAACGTGATCGGTGGCAGTGAAGGCGCCGAATTGTTTCGTCAGCCCCACCGCTTCCACCACCGTCTCGTGACTGGCCGGCACCGGCCGGAGGTGCTGCGCCAGAACTGAGTCGCCGCCCGGACCGCCGCCGAGCGCTTCAATAAACGCGTCCTCAAACCGCGGAGTGACAGGCACAAGCTCCGCCTCGTCGCCGGCATCGAGTTCTTTCAGATCGAGCCCGACCGCTCCCTCGCGAAGCACGAGACGGACCGCGCGGCCCTGGATGACGCCATCCATCACGGCGGGCTGCCGCAGCGCGCGGGCGAGCAATTGGCGGCGGTTGCCGGCGAGGCGCCGGATTTGCAGGCTGCGATTATGAATCCGATTGGTGATTTCCCGGGGGTTTCCGGAAAGAATCAGCCGCCCTTCGTTCATCAAGAGGACCTCGGCGCACAACTCAGCTTCATCCAGATAGGCCGTGCTCCAGACCACTGCCATGCCCTGGGCGACGAGCTCGTGGACCATCCTCCACAATTCGCGGCGCGAAATGGGGTCAACGCCCACACTCGGCTCATCCAGCAACAGCAGCTTTGGGCGTCCCAGGAGGGCGCAGGCCAGGCCGAGCTTCTGTTTCATCCCGCCGGAGAGCCGGCCGGCCTGACGGGCGGTAAAGCGGGCCAGGTCGGTGAACTCCAGGAGCCGTTTGAAGGTGGACTCGCGCTCCGCGCCCACCACTCCCCGCAAGTCGGCATGAAGTTCGAGATTCTCCTGGACCGACAGATCTTCATATAGGCCGAATTTCTGCGGCATGTAGCCGATGAACGCCCGCAGCTTGCCGGCATCGCGAATGGGGTCGCACCCATCTACCCTGATGGTTCCGGAGGAAGGCGGCAGCAACCCGGCCATCAGCCGGATGAGCGTCGTTTTGCCCGCGCCATCCGGTCCGACCAAACCGGTGATCTGGCCGGCCCGCAGCAGCGCCGAGACACTTTCCAAGGCAGGCTTCTTCGCACGGGGGAAGACTTTGCGGACCGAGTCAAGGGTGACGAGAGGCTCACTCATGAGCGCTGCGGAGCTAATTGCTGGCGAGCGTGACAGTCACTGGCATGCCCTGGCGGAGTCCCTGATCGGGATTGGCTACGACGACACGCAGCCGGTAAACCAGCGCTGTGCGCAGTTGGGTTGTTTCCACCGTTTTGGGAGTGAACTCGGCGCGCGGGGAGATGTATCCAATCTGGCCGGTGTATGGTTGGTCACGGCGGGAGTCGGTGTGAATCTCGACCTTCATGCCTGGATGAATGCGGCCGAGATCGGGCTCCTGCACGTAGGCGCGAACCCAAACCGGGCTCACCAACGAGAGAGTGAAAACGGTGGAACCGGCCTGCAGGATGGCGCCTCCTTCCTGTGCCCGCGTGAGCACGACCCCATCCGACGGTGCGGTCAGGACTGTGTCCTTCACTTGAAGTTGAGCAGTGGCCAGCGCCGCTTCGGCCTGGGCGAGGTCG
Source organism: Candidatus Paceibacterota bacterium (assembly GCA_035452965.1). Classification (NCBI taxonomy): domain Bacteria; kingdom Bacillati; phylum Minisyncoccota; species Minisyncoccota bacterium. The sequence continues at coordinate 13,948 of DAOTCE010000037.1, forward strand.
GCTTTGGCCTGGGCAATGTCTTCGACTCGAAAGCCGGCTTCGGAAAGCGCGAGTTGGTCACGCGCGGACTTGAGGCGCGCCTCGGCCTCCTCGAAACTGGCTTTGGCGTTGTCGCGCTCCTGGACCGAAACGGCCTTGGTAGCCAGCAGCTCTTCGGCTCGCTGGTATAACCTCTCGGCATTGACGGCGGTGGCTTCGCGTTCGCGAACGAGCGACCGCGCTTGCGCAATTTCCTCAGGACGATTGCCGGATTCGCGCAACTGGAGGCGCGCCCGCAGTGATTCGACCTGCGCCTGGGCAACGGCGACCTGGTTGCGATAGGGCTCATCATCGAGAATCGCCATCACCTCGCCCGCCTTGACCTTGTCACCCTCGTCGAAAAGAAGTTTCGTTAGTTTGCCGCCAACACGGAAGCCGAGGGTGACTTCGCGGATATCCACATTGCCGTACAGCGTCAGCGTGGTGGTCTTTCGCGGAAGAAACTTGTGATAGGCCCAGCTTGCGCCCGCCACGACGGCCAACACAACAATTGCAATAAGGATGATCTTCTTCACAAATGGGGTATCAATTCAGCGCGCCGCGTTGGATCCAGGGGCCATGGCTCCTTCCAGCACGACTTTGGTGATAAGAGAGCAGCCGCTCTTGACCGTCAGGTCCAACTCCTCCATCCGCACCGGATTCAGGATCGACCGAAGCGCGGCGAGCAGGATTTCCATGATGAGAGCGGCGGGAATGTCTTTGCGAATGAAACCAGCGGCGCGCCCCCGGCGCATCAGTTCGCCGAAATACCTCTCGATGACAGCGCGGCGAAGCCGTTCCACGCGCTGGAAGGTCTCCGGCGCCTCCTGACGGATGTCCTTGATAAATGGGGGCTGGATTTCCGCTGTATAGCGTTGGAGGCAAGCCAGAAACGCCTGCAGGGTTTTGGGGAAATCCGCGCCCGCAACCGCGAGGATTTGCTCGCATTCGGCGCTCACCCTGCGGAATTGCTCATCAATCACCGCCTCCAGCAGATTGTGTTTCGTGGCAAAGCGCGAATAGAGCGTCTTCTTGCTCATGCCCAGTTCCGCGGCGAGATCATCCATGGAGACGCCGCGGAATCCATGGGCGAAGAAATGCCGGCGCGCCCCTTCCAGGATGCGGCATTTTGCCGGGTCTCCGGCGGGCACTGGCTCAGCGAGCGGGGCACCCAGCCCAGTAGGTTTGGCCATCTTAGGAAACTATACTAGTCTTATGAGTTTCCTCTGTCAACTCTCTTAGTCCTCCAGGGTTGACCTGGAGAAATGCAGAGCGGACTGCACTCTGTCGCACAGGAAGTGGTGGAAGAGAATGGCGGCTTAGGTTCGAAATCCTACCGCACATGAGATTTGATCAGCTTCACCTTGCTGCCTGGCCGAAGCGAAGGGAATACAAGGTTATCATTGCTCCCCTACCGGAACTGGATAGCCGCCCTGAATTCCCGCCTGCGCACTGTCCATATTTTGGACAGTGATGCTGCCTGGTTGCCTTCTCCAGCCCCCTCTGACGCTGGCATCTCTGGCTTGGGGTTACGGTGACGGCACGGTGGTGCTACGGTGTGTATCCCATGGGGAGCGCTCCCCATGGGATACACACCGTAGCCAGACCGCACTGACAGGCCAACCGCAAGCCAAAGCCCTCATGCGATTACCATAACGGCGCCGCAGCCCGTCCGGCGGGGAGCCGGAAGTCAAAAGCGGAGGGCGAGACGAGGAATCGCCAGCGGCGCTCCCCGGTCATCGTTCGATTCGCCCGGCCAGTTATCCATTGCTCGGAGTCACGCCCTACGCTATAGAAGCGGCATGAAGCGCAGGCCGAACCACGCGCGCCGCCGGACCGACGATTTCCGTTGTGTTCAAACAGCGAAAGCTCAACCGCGTGCCGGTTTTTCGCTCATCGAAGCAGTCGCGGTGGCAGCGATTCTCATTCTGCTCTTCACGCTTTATTGGGGGCCCAGCACCACCAGGAACCGCCAGCGGAAGGCGCAACGGGATTGTCAAAACCAATTGCAGCGGCTTTTCATCGCCTTGAACATCTATGCCACCGAGCACGACAGCCGGTTTCCCGCCGTGGCCGGCGCGCGCACCTCAGCGGAAGCGCTCGAGGCCCTGGTGCCCCGTTACACCTCCGATACGGCGGCCTTCTTTTGCCCCGGCGCCAAGCAGCCGGCGTCTCTCGCGGGCGACTCGCTCCGCCAGCAACGGATCAGTTATGCCTATTACATGGGGCGCAGCCTGCGGGAGCCACGGCAGCCGCTAATGAGCGATCAGCAGGTGAACAACCTGGCGAGAAACGCTGGTGAGCATGCGTTTTCCAGCAACGGCAAGCCGCCCGGCAACAACCACGGCAAGCGCGGCGGCAACTTCCTCTATTGCGATGGCAGCGTTGCAGCCACTCCGCCCTGTGTGCCCTTTTCCCTCCTGCTGACGCAGGGGGTCGTCCTCTTAAACCCCAACCCCGCTCCGTGATGAAAATTCAGTGTTCCTGTGGCGCCAAGTACTCCTTCGACCTCTCGCCAGACATGGCCAACAACCCGGTGCGCTTCGTTTGCCCCGCGTGTGGTCTCGACGCCTCCGACTTCGTCAACAACATGATTCGCCAGGAACTCGGCGCCCCGGCACCCGCGCCGGTCCCGGCGGCCATCTCGCCGCAATCCGCCCCGCAGCGAGCACCGGCCGCCCGTGTGCGCATCCCCAATCCGGAGAGCGCCGCGCCCATGGCCGCCAACTCCCCGCAACGCTGCCACAAGCATCCAGACCAATTCGCCCTCGAGAAGTGCCACATCTGCTCCAAACCGATCTGTCCCAAGTGCATGGAGCTGTTCGGGTATCTCTGTTCGCCGCTATGCAAAGGCAAGGCCGAGGCGCAGGGCATCGAGGTCCCGGTCTATGCCGGGCAGAAATCGGTCGTCGAGGCGCGCTCCTGGCGCAGGACGGTTCGCGTCACCGCCGGGATTTGCGGTTTGGCGCTGGCAGTGCTGGGGTTGTGGTTTTGGTATGCGTGGTTCGGCTCCGTTCCCGGGGTCCGCTATTCGGTGCGTTTCCCCGAGCGCTCTTACTCCGGCCAGTCCGCCTTTTGCGGCCGGGACCAGCTTGTCTTTCTGCACGGCGATGTCCTGGCGCGGCACGACCTCAAACTCAAGAAAGAGGTTTGGTCGCGGCAGCTCGTGGACACGAAGCAGATTGACGAGGCCATCGCCAGGAGCATGAAGAACATGCAGGCCATCATTGACAAGGCGAACAGCGATGACCCCGATAACGTGCCGAGGATGCCTGACCCGGAGAAGCTCAAGAAGAGCATGATCCGGGCAGCGCAGGAGGCCCTGGCGCTGCGGGTCCACGGCCAGAACATCTGGGTGCTTTCACCCGGCAAACTCACCCGCTACGACCGCGACAACGGCGCGCCGGTGAAAGAGATCCAAGTGCCCAATACCTATGGCGAACTCTTCCCGCAAGGCGATGAGTTGCTGCATTGGGATTCGGAATCCGGCACACCTGTTGTCACCCGCATCAACCTGAACACCGGTGAATCCCGCACCGAGCGTGTCGCCTCGCTGACCACAACCTCCGCCAGTACCGAACGCGCGGACGCCAATACCACCGGCAGCGCAACCGCATCGGCCAAGTCCGGCAGCGACAAGGCCGGTCTGCCCGTCGGCACTCCCCGCAAAGACACGGGCAAAGTCATGGACCCGAAGAAGGTGGCCGAACAGGCGGAGAATCTGTCTTACCCCGCCAGGATCGCGCTCCCGGCAATCCTCGCCCATAACATGCATCAGGCAAGGACTCTGGCCGCGTACGACGACGAGCCCGCCGGCAAGAATTCGGCGGCGGCCGCCGAGCCTGAAGCCGCGGACGACGCCTTGCTCATTCCCAGCAAGGCCGGTTTCATGCAGCTTTCCGTGAGGCTCCTGGAGCGGCGCATGACCACGCGCGCGGCCATGAAGGCCCCGCCGGCCAAGTCCGTGCTCGATGGCCATCTGACGGTGGCGCAGACGGCGGACCTGGCCAACGAAATGCTAAACGAAGCGCAACGCGCGGTTGGTGGGGACGTGGTGCGGGAGGACGAAAGCCGCTACCTGGTCACGATCCGGCAGCCCGAGGCATCCGACGCCTGGAGCGGCGAAGTCATCGGCCCCCCATCTTTGTATCCGCTGACGACAGTCAACGTGCTTGCCGCCAACAAGATGGTGCTGGTGCTGGATAAGGCCAACAAGAAGCTGTGGCAGAGCCCGCTCAGTTACAATGTGCGCGGCGGCTACGGCGGCCTGGAAGGCGATGACGCTCCCAATGGTGTCGGGCCCTGTGTGGAACGCAAGGGCACCCTTTACGTCATTGACGAGGGAGTATTGACGGCCTTTGACCTCGCGACCGGCCAGGCGCGCTGGCGCCTGCCGTCAATCGGCATTATGGGATTGTTCTTCGATGAGCAGGGCATGATCTATGCGAACACCACCACCGCCGGTCCCGACGCGCTCAAGTACCCCAACCAGATTGACATCACGCGCAAGGACAGCTCGCTCGTGCTGAAGCTGGAGCCCCGGACCGGCAAGGTCCTGTGGAAAGCCGACCTGGGCGGCGTGCTGAATTACCTCTCGGGCCAGTACATCTACAGCACGCGCGCCTACCAGGCCGACCTCGGCGAGGAAGGCGAGGCTTACACGGCGGATTCCATCGCGGGCCGGAGCTCCTTCCTGTCCATCAAGCGGATCAATCCCAAAAACGGCCGAGTCATGTGGGAGCACTGCCAGGACCGCGCCCCGCTGGACGTGCGGTTCGACCAGAACACGATCCGGCTGGTGTTCCGAAAGGAAGTGCAAGTGCTGCGCTTTCTGTCGCTGTAGAGTTCCCGAGCCGCGCTTGAAGCGGAGCGGGCAGGGGATTGGGGGTGGGCGCTCTTTGGAGCTAATAAGGGGGTCAGGAGGACAAAGCGCGAATCGGCAGTTCGGGAAGCTATCTCCCCAACGGAGGGCTTGGACATGTCCAGGCGTCGCCGCAAGCGGCGCGCAGCCAGGGACCTGGCCGAACTGATCCGCGCGGACGAGCGGCGGAGCCCCGGCTACGAGTTGTCACCGACAAACCGGGCCAGGTCCAGCACGCTGCCCGACAGCGCCAGGATATCATCGGCCTGGATGATGTCCTCGGGCATCGGAACTGCCTTGAACTCCGTAATGGGCTGGGTGCCTTTGGGGCCGGGACCCATTCGCTTGATCGCCAACAGGTTTACGCGAAACCGCTGGCGCAAGTCCAGGTCGCGCAACGCGCGTCCCACCACCTCCGGCGGGGCTTTCACTTCCACGACGCTGAAGCCATCGGCGAGCTCAAAGTAATTTCGGATGTTCGAGATGGTAAGCCGCTGCGCCATCGAGTGCGCCGCCTGCTCCTCCGGATTGAAGACCTCGTCGGCGCCGACAGCCTCCAACACCCTCCGGTGCTCTTCGGTGACGGCGCGAGCGACCACCCGCTTTACGCCAAGCCTCTTGGCGTGCACCACCACCAGGACCTGGGCTTCGAAGTTCTGGCCGATGGCGGCGATGAGCACGTCCGCCTTCGCCAGCCCCTGCGCTTCCAACGCGTCGCGGTGCGTCGCATCCATGCGGACGGCCAGCGCCACTTCATCCTGCACCAGCTTCAGCCGGTCCATATTGCGATCCACGGCGATGACTTCCGCCCCGGCGCGCGCCAGGCCAATGGCAGCGGCGCGGCCGAAGTCGCCCAACCCGATGACGGCACATATCATAAAGGTCCAGTATTAACGTTCGCGCGCGATCCGTCTAGCCCACGACCAGATCTTCCTCCGGGAATTGATAGCGGGGCGGCTGCCGGACGCGAGCGACCGCCAGGAACAACGAAAGCGGGCCCACCCGGCCGATGAACATCAATACACACAAAATCAACCGGCTCCCCGGGCCGAGTTGCGGCGTGATGCCCGTGGACAGCCCGGTCGTGCTGAGGGCGGAGACCACCTCGAACACCTGCGCGCGGAATGGAATTTGGGGATCAGACAAGGACAGGCCGAACACTCCCAGGGCAGTTGCCAGCACGAAAAGCACCGCTACTGCCAGAGCCGTGAGTAATACCCGTTGCGGCACGGTGCGTCCGTAAATCTCAACACGCTCGCGGCCGGTCACGAGGGCGCGCAGCGCCAGGAGCAAAACCGCCAGCGTGACGGTCTTGATGCCGCCACCCGTCGAGATCGGACACGCGCCCACGGTCATCAAAGCCATTATCATCAGCAGCGTAGCAGGATGGAGCTGGTCGGTGGGCACCGTGGTGAAACCGGCCGATCGGCAGGTGACCGATTCAAAGGCCGACATCCAGAACTGGGTGTGAAAAGGGACTCCCGCCAGGGTATTGCCGGCTTCGAGAATCCAGAATCCGGCGAACCCGACCGATAACAAAATGACAGTCATCAGTACTGAGAGCCGTGTCTGGACAGGAATCCGGTAGACCGGCACGCGCTCATTGTAGCGGCGCACCCAGGCAATACTGCGGATCAGCGGCAGCCGCGATACCCGCAGCCCCAGCAAATCAGTAATTACCAGGAATCCAAGCCCACCCAAAAAAATTAGCACCATAAATACGAGCAGCGCTCCGGGCTCCGTCCGCAAGGAGGTCAGGCTGCCGGCTGACAGGGTAAACCCCGCATTGCAGAAGGCACAGACCGAGTGGAACAAGCTCCAGCCAACCCGTGCCAGCCGGTCTTGCTCCGCGGGCAGAGAGGCATACAGGCACGCAGCCCCGGCGACCTCCACCAGTCCCGTCAGCGAAAAAATGGCCCACACTTGTCGCCGCAAGGTCGCGGACGTGCGCGCCCCCACCATTTTGCGGAACGCCAGCATCTGCGGCACCGGCAACGACTCCGCCGAGGTTATCGCCAGGAACGCCACGAACGTCATGATCCCGAGCCCGCCCACTTGAACCAGGGTGAGCAGAATTCCCTGCCCAAAGGGGGTGAAATCGGTGCCTGGGTCACGAACGCTCAAGCCCACCACACAACTCGCGCTGGTCGCGCTGAAGAAGGCGTCCAGCAGGCCGATCGGTTTGTCCGGCCTTGCGCTGACGCGTGGCAAGGACAGGAGCAGCGTGCCCGTCACGATCAACATTCCGAATGAGCCGGCCAGCATCCACTCGGGCCGCAACCCCCGGTACAAAAGGCGCTGCTGCAGGCGCAGGAGTTGCGCCAGGACGTTTGCCACCAAAAAAAGCATCACGCCATGCAGACGGAGGTCCCACAAATCCTCCAAGTGAAAGAAGCGCGCCAACTTGTGCGCCACCGCCGGCGAGATTGCCAACCCGATACCCAGAACGGCAAAAAGCGCGAGCACCCCGTACTCGACCTTGAATTTCTGGACAACCTCCCAGAGATTGCGCCCTCGAGCCAGCAATAGCACACGGTCGGCGAGGTAGACGCCGGCGAGGATCGCCTCAACCAGGTGAAACCGCGCCGTAGCCGCGGCCGAGAATTCATACCCATGCTCCGCCAGTAATGTGCCGAGTGAAAGCAGCCCGGTGCTCCACATCACGAATGGCGGCAGCCCGCACGGTCTTCGGCTCGACTTGCTGAACAACCTGAGCGTGCTCGGGATGTTAATGCTATGCATTTTTCAAGGGCCTGTTGCTTGCAGCACCAATCGAAAGGTCGTGCCCAGCTCGCGCATTAAGCCCTAAATCACGAGCCAGCGCGAGCGTTTCCTTCGTCCGGAATAATATGGGTCAGTCGGGAAGGCGCGCGGCCCTGGCTCGAGCGGCGGTTGCGTCCGCTGGGCACGACGAGGCTGCGCCCCTGCTCGTCTTTGCGGATTCTCCGGCTGCACCGCTGCCAGAATGCCCATATCGGCATTGGCTCGCGGGATTGGTTCAGGTATGCTCGCATGACGATGACTAAAACAGGATCAAGTCCCGTCTAAGGCCCATGGCAGTTGCGGGCTCCTCCACTCCACGCGTAACTGTGGACGGCAAGTTCTTCCGACTTGGCGAGAAGAAGTTCCATGCCAAGGGTGTGGCGTATGGACCGTTCGCGCCGAACGCGGCGGGGCAGCCGTTCGCCTCGCTGGAACAGACCGTTCGGGACTTTGAGCAAATTCGCGAAATGGGGGCCAACCTCATTCGGGTTTACGACGTCCCGGCGAAGGGATTTCTGGATTTGGCCGCCGAGCACGAGCTCAAGGTGCTGATTGGTATTCCCTGGAACCAGCACCTGTGTTTTCTGGACTCGCCCGCCCAGCGGAAGGAAGCGCGTGACGCAGTCCGCCGGGCTGTATCCACTTGCGCACGCCACCCGGCCGTCTTCGCGTTCAGTGTGGCCAACGAGATACCGCCGGACATCGTACGTTGGAGCGGGGCGCGGGCGGTTGCTGATTTCATTGATGACCTGGTCCATGAAGCCAAGCGAGCCGACCCCGGGTGCTTATGCACATTCACCAATTATCCGCCCACTGAATTTCTGCATCCGCAGAGCCTGGATTTCGCCTGCTTCAATATCTACCTGCACCAGCCGGAGCCGCTGGCGAACTATCTCGCGCGCCTGCAGATGCAGGTTGAAGGCAAGCCGCTGCTGCTGGGTGAATTCGGCCTCGACTCGCTGCGCGAAGGGGAGGCGCGCCAGTCTGAACTGCTGGAGCTGCAAATCGAAAGCGCTTTTCGCGGCGGTTTGGCCGGCGCGATCGTCTTCACCTTCACTGATGATTGGTGGCGCGGAGGGCGCCGAGTCGAAGACTGGCAAATGGGTCTAACCAGCCGCGACCGGAAGCCGAAGCCGGCTTTCCGGACAACTCAAAAGATGTTCCACGCGGCGCCATATTTCCCGTTGCCGCGCTATCCAAGGGTGTCCGTGGTGGTGGCCAGTTACAATGGCGAGCGCACGCTCAATGCTTGCCTGAGCTCGCTGGCAAGGCTCAATTACCCGGATTACGAAGTGATCCTGGTGGATGACGGATCGGCGGACGCCACACGGAAAATCGCCACCGCCCATCCCAACGTCCGCTACTTCCACCACGAACAGAACCTCGGGCTATCCGTGGCGCGTAACACGGGCATAGCCGCCGCCACGGGCGAGATTGTGGCGTTTACGGACTCGGACTGCCGGGTGGATGAGGACTGGCTGCACTATTTGGTGGGCGCTTTGCTCCGGAGCGACTTCGTGGGTGTGGGCGGCCCCAATCTCCTGCCGCCGGAAGATTCGCTGGTCGCCGCGGCGGTGATGGCTTCGCCCGGGGGGCCGGCGCACGTGATGCTGACCGACCGCCAGGCGGAGCACATTCCCGGGTGCAACATGGCTTTTTACAAATGGGCCCTGGCGAAAGTCGGCGGGTTTGACCCGACCTTTCGCGCGGCCGGCGACGATGTGGACCTGTGCTGGCGATTGCAGCAGGCAGGGCTCGACATCGGATTCAGCCCGGCGGCGTGTGTTTGGCATTATCGGCGCTCAACCATCGCCGCCTACTTGAAACAGCAACGCGGGTACGGCGAGGCGGAAGCCTTGCTGATTCGCAAGCACCCGGAGTGCTTCAACTCCTTCGGCGGCAGCCTGTGGCGCGGCCGCATCTATGCCTCCTCCCAATTTGGCGACTTGATGCGGCCGCCCATCATCTATCGAGGTCTCTTCGGCAGTGCGGGCTACCAGTTCCTTTATGCCTCCGCCCCGGCTTTCAACCTGATGATATGCACGACACTCGAATACCACGTGCTGGTCACGCTGCCATTGTGGGTGGTTTCGGTGGTCCTCCACCCGCTGCTGCCGCTGGCGATTACAAGCATGCTCATCTCCCTCGGGGTGTGTGTGGCCGCAGGCGCGCAGGCGGTTCCAGCCAGGAACAGGCGCCGCTGGTGGACGCGCCCGCTGGTGGCGCTGCTGTTTCTGTTGCAGCCGCTGGTCCGCGGCTGGGCGCGTCACCGCGGCGGGCTAACGCACCGGCCCGCAACGCTGGCCGCCCAGCCGAGCCTGGATTCGCTGGGATTGCGTTACAGCCCGGCATCTCTGCGCGAACGGCAATACTGGGCCGAACAGCGGATTGACCGGCTGGCTTGGGCGGCTGGAATTCTGCGGCAACTGGATCGGCAGGGCTGGCCGAACAAGCCCGACACCGGTTGGAGCGATTACGATGTGGAGGTGTACGACACGCGCTGGAGCAGGCTGCAGCTGAGCACGGTTGCCGAGGAGCATCCGCAGGGCAAGCAGCTCATCCGCTGCCGCCTCCGCCCGAGGTGGGCTCCGCGGGCCAAAGCCACATTCTGGCTGCTGTGCGGGACTGAACTGCTCCTGTGCGGTTTTGTGGGACCTCGGCTGCCTTGGTTGTGGTGGTTGTTGCTGACGCTGCCATTGTTTGCCTGGTTCCTTCGCTGCCAGCAGCGGAATCTGCGGAGCCTGATCGCCGTCTTTCTGGATGAGCTGGCCAAGGAATGGGGCCTGACGCGAGTTCCGGCACCGGACGCCCATCAATCTCCCGCAGCGCCACCGCGCGGGCCCTGATTGCGCGCGCCGGCATTGCTATGACCCAGTACCTCGAACTGCTGCGCCACGTGCTGGAGCAAGGGAAACTCAGGACCGATCGCACCGGCACCGGCACCTACTCGGTATTCGGAGTCCAGACCCGCTTCCCGCTGGCCGCAGGCTTCCCGATTCTTACCACCAAGAAGCTCCACCTCAGGTCCATTATTTATGAACTGCTCTGGTTTCTCCGCGGTGACACCAACGTCAAGTATCTGCACCAGCATGGTGTAACGATCTGGGACGAGTGGGCGGACAAGAACGGCAGCCTGGGCCGGATTTACGGCGCGCAATGGTGCGACTGGCGCGCTCCCGATGGGCGCTCCATCAACCAGATTGACCAAGCCATCAGCCAGATCCGCACGCGCCCCGACAGCCGCCGAATCGTTGTCAGCGCCTGGAACGTCGGCGAACTTCACCAGATGGCCCTGGCGCCCTGTCACGCGTTGTTTCAATTCTTCGTGCAGGACGGCGAGCTACACTGCCAACTGTACCAACGCAGCGCCGACCTGTTCCTGGGCGTCCCATTCAACATTGCCTCCTACTCCCTCCTGACGATGATGGTTGCCCAGGTCTGTGGTTTGAAGCCTGGCACATTCGTCCATACCTTTGGCGACCTGCACCTTTATTCGAATCACGTGGAGCAGGCCCGGCTGCAACTCACGCGCGAGCCCCGCCCGCTCCCGTGCCTGAAACTCAATCCGGCCGTGAGGAACATCCGCGATTTCCAGTACGCCGACTTCGAGCTGTCCGGTTACAATCCTCACCCGGGCATCAAGGCACCGATCGCGGTCTAGTTCGGCAGCCCGCAAGTTATGCAGCTCAAGGCTATCGCCGCCATGTCGCTCAACCGGGTCATTGGCGCCGGCAACCGCATCCCCTGGCACCTGCCCGAGGACTTCCGGTGGTTCAAGCGGATGACCACCGGACAAGTTATTGTGATGGGGCGCAAGACTTACGAATCCATCGGCAAGCCGCTGCCCAATCGCACCACTCTGGTCCTCACCCGCTCCGCGGCGCCTATCCCGGGCGTGCGCACAATCTCGGACTTGAGCCAACTGGACCCTTCAGATGCCGCCCTCGTCGGCCGGGAAATCTTCATCTGCGGTGGCGCTCAACTCTACCAGCAAGCACTGCCGCTTTGTTCAGACTTGTACCTCACCCTCGTCCAGCGCGTGATCGACGGCGACACCCTGTTCCCTCCCTTCGAGGAACAATTCGTCCTGGCCGAAGAAGTCCTTGTCCGCCCCGACTTCAAGATCCTGCATTATCGCGCCCGAGGTGGCTCCAACCCGCCTTGACCTAATACAACTTCCTCAATTCCGCCCCGCGGAAATAGTGCTTCACAATTGCCTCGGCCTCGAATCCCTTGGCGGCCATGACTGCAGCGCCGATTTGGCAGAAGCCGACGCCATGTCCCCAGCCCGCGCCGTGAAGGGTAAACTTCGCGGGCACACCGCCGGCGGCCTCATCCGTCCGAACGACAAAGGCGCTGCTATATAGATGCGAGGAACTGAGCCAGCGGCGTATCTCCAATTCCTTGCCTACCACAACCGTGCGCCGGGAGCCGACAATCCGCAGCCGCATGATGCGCCCCGACGAGCCGCGCTGCAGCGGCTCAAGCCGCCGAACATCGCCAAAGTCAATGCCCGACCGCTTGCGCAGCAATGCGGCAATTTCCTCCTGGGTATAGGCCACCCTCCAGCGATAGAAGTCTGTGGTTTCCTGGTCGAAGGAAGGGAGCACCTGGCGCAGAATGTCTCCGTCATTGGTGTTGCAATAAGCAACTGGCGAGGAGCGCACCCACTGTTCCGCTGCTTCCTCTGAAGCTATCAGCGGGTGCTCCGCGGCCGCATCGGACACGGACTCGAGATACGGGACTGAGACATCCTCCCACGCGCTGGCGAACTTCTCGCTGCGCCCGCCGCAGGACTTCGAGTACCGCGCGTCGCAAATTCCTCCGTCGTGCACGAGGAATACCCCGCGTGTATCCTGCACCGCCTGCGCTGCCGCCGGCGAGATGATCTTCGTGATGCCGTGATAACGCTGGCAGTGGTCGTCCGCGCAGACATCAAACAGCTGGTGATCCTCCCGATCGTACCAGCGCACAATCTCATCCGCCGTCTCCCGTCCGCGCCGGGCCGGGCCGCCAACATTCTTGAACCGTTTCTGGCGTTCGAGCATGGCCACGAGCCAGCTTCGCGACGTGATCGCGTGGGCGCGCAACAGTTCGAGCGGCGCCGTGGCGCTCATCTCGGACGAAATGACGCTCTTGAGATACTGCTCAACTCCCGCGTCATTGATGGCCGTAATCGTGCCGTCCGCATTCGGCAGCAGCCGCAAGCCGCCTTCGAACGTCTCATCCTCCTTCCGTTCCCAGTGGAAGTTAATGCCGATGGTGACGCCCCGCAGCGTGAAGGTCGCGTTCCCCTCCGGGACCAACCGGATCTCCGGCCCGCGGGCAAGCTCGCGTCCCTCGCTCCCAGTCAACACGAGGCGGCCTTCGCTTGGCCGTACCGCAAACTCGCCACTGATCGCGGTTTTGTCGGGCAAAACAAACCGGCCATTCAGCACGCCGCGCGTCTCAGCCTCGCGTTGATAGATGCCAACCGATAGAAGAGGTTCTTCGTGAATCATACCGCAGCCTATTTCCTGACGCCCGTGGCGAAGTCTTCGACGAACCTGACACACTGCTCGACTTCATGAACCAGTTGCGGCGACAGGTGCTCGTATTCCACCGTCATCACGCCGCGCCACTTCCAGTCATAGAGCTGCTTGAGAATGGCCGAAAAGTTGGCTTGCCCGGTGCCGAGCGGCACGTCCCGGCAATTTCGTTTGCCCGATTCCGCCGCGTCCTTTAAATGCACCGTAATAAGGCGATTCTGATATTTCTTAAGGCTGGCCAATGTGTCCAGGCCTGACCGCACCCAGTGGCCGGTGTCCGGGCAGCCGCCGACCCTTGCGCTTCGCCCCTCGCAGGCCTTGATTACCGTGTCCGGGTTCCAGTACTTCGAGCCTGGGCCTTGCGGGTGATTGTGGACCGCCAGGCTGATCTTGTACTCCCGGCACAATCCATCGAGCGCCTCCAACGCCTCTGGCGGGGGCTCAGCCACGAGCGTCTTAACCTCCATCTCTTTCGCAAAGTCGAAGATCTTGCGGTAGGCGCTCTTGTCTCCCTCGATCGGCGCGTAACAACTGGGCATGCTGATTCCCAGGTCAGCCATTCGCTTCTTCATCTCGCGCCGTTTTCCGGGGGCCAGGCTTTCGCTGGTCTTCAGGCCGGGCTCGTTTTTGCTCAGTGGCAGGAAGAAACACGGTTCCACTCGCCGCACGCCCATTCCGGCGAGGACCTCCAGCGCCTCGTAGAAGCTACGGTCGCGGAATGTGTAAAGACCGCAGCAGAGGTGCCAGCCCAGTTTCTCCGCGTTAGGAGTGCTTAGCTTGGCCTTCTTTGCGGCGGGCCGATCCGCCGCCTGCGACAGGGATGTCATTGCCAATGTCGCGCCGGCTCCGGACACAACAACGTGTCTCAGGAAGTCACGGCGAGTATAGGTGGTTGTTCTCATAATCTTTGCCTCGTCCTATTGGTTCATGCTCCTACAGAGTCCTTTTGCCCTTGCGCCGGGAAGCGACTCTGGCCGTGCTCCCAACGCCCGATAACTTGCGTGCCTTTCCGCCGGCGATATCCGCGGCCAGCGCCAAGTACTGCTGTGCATTCCCATAGCAGATGCCGCGAATCATCTCTCCAAGCAGCTTCTCGTCCTTTGGCAATTCCCCATTCTCCATGTCCCGGCCGATCAGGTTGCACAGCACCCGCCTGAAATACTCATGCCGTGGATAGGACATGAAGGAACGCGAATCCGTCACCATGCCGACAAAGCGGGAGAGCAGGCCCAGGTTGGACAACGCGTTGAGCTGCCACTCCATTCCCTCTTTCTGGTCGAGAAACCACCAGCCTGAGCCCATCTGGACCTTGGCGGCGACTCCGTCGCCCGGAAAATTCCCCAGCATCGCGGCAAAGACGTAATTATCCGCCGGGTTGATATTGTAGAGAATAGTCCTGGGCAGCGACTGCTCGCGGTCCAGCGCGTCTAAATAGGCTGCCAACGCCACACCCTGCGGATAGTCGCCGATGGAATCAAAGCCCGTGTCCGGACCAAGCTGGCTCAACAATCGCGTGTTATTGTTGCGCAGCGGACCCAAATGAAGCTGCATGGTCCACCCCCGCTCTGCGTTCAACCGTCCGAAGAACAGCATCATGAAGGCGGCGAACTGCCCGTGCTCGGCCGGCGACGCCGCCCGGCCGCGGCGCGCTCTGTCAAAAATCGTTGCCGCCGTCTTCTCGGGACGGAAGTCGGTATAACACTGGGACAAGCCGTGGTCCGACAGCCGGCAGCCTTGCGCATGAAAGTAATCGTGCCGTTTCCTCAGGGCGTCCAGGAATTGTCCCCACCCGCGCACATCCATGTCTGCCGCCTGCTCCAACCGCCTGACCCACTCGTTGAACTGCGCCGGCTGGTGCACTCCCAGTGCTTTATCCGGCCGGAACGTTGGCAGCACCCGCGTCGCCAAACCGGAAGCCGCCAGCGCCTTGTGGTGGACCAGGCCATCCGTCGGATCGTCCGTCGTGCACACCGCGGCGACCCTGAATCGCTTAAGAATGCCTCGCGCGCTAAGCCCTGGCGTGGCCAACTGCTCGCCCGCCTTCCTCCAAATCCGCGCCGCGCTCTTCTCGTCGAGCAGCTCGTCTATGCCGAAATAGCGCTTCAGCTCCAGATGCGTCCAATGGTAAAGCGGGTTGCGCAGCGTGCGTGGCACGGTGGCGGCCCAGGCCTGAAACTTCTCAAATGGCTTGGCTGCTCCGGTGCAGTAACGTTCCGCCACGCCGTTCGCGCGCATGGCCCGCCACTTGTAGTGGTCTCCTTCCAGCCAAATCTCGAACAGGTTTCTGAACTGCCGGTTCTCCGCTACGTCCTGCGGCGGCAGGTGGCAATGGTAGTCCAGGATCGGTTCCCCCTCCGCATATTGGTGATAGAGCCGCGCCGCCGTCCGCGTCTGCAGGAGAAAATCTTCGTGAATGAACTTCATAGGCCGGCAAAGTCTTAACCGCGCGCGCGCCGGATATCAAGCCTTGTCGAGGAACAACGGCTTGATGCCCCAACCCTCAGCAAACTGCGAAAATGCTTCACCGATTGGTGAAGGTGGGGCGCTCTCGCCGAGAGCGCCGGGGGACGGCGGTGTGCGGCGAAACCGCCCTACCTTCGCTGAGGCTTGGGGCTTGCTGTGCTCCGCATACAGGTTCTCCGTCACGTCCCGCGATGCGCCAGATCCCGGTGTTGAAGGCCGCGGGACAACGCCGGTGAATGAGCTTGCCCTTTTACCTGAACCGGGCAGAATGAACTTGTGATAGCTGGGAGTGGTTTAGGGTTGCTAACTGCGTTTTCCGGGCAGCGGGAAACTGGCGCGGTTGGCCGCTGCGGCCGTTCGCAGCATCAACAACAGTTTGCAGGCTGGGATTCGTGGTATGCCGCAGACTGGCTCGGGGGACATCGTATCGGAGCGTAGCTCAGCCTGGCTAGAGCACTTGGTTTGGGACCAAGACGTCGCAGGTTCAAATCCTGTCGCTCCGACCACTGTTTTCTTAGGAAAGTGAGATTATTCTTGATCCGCTGACACTTTGCTGACACAATCGGCGGCATGAGTTTGACACTTGCTGTCAGCAGCCAAATCGGGGGCGCGGAAGGCGCCGAATCTACCACCAACAACAATTGCAGCGCGGAAACCGCGGCGGCGGAGGCTTCGCGCACTGGCCCGACTGAGGCTGTTTCGGCACCGGCGCCGGGGCCGAATGACGTGCTGACAGTTCCTGTCAGCGGGAGCTCGGGCGCGGTGGCCACTGCGGTCGCCAACGGGTGCGTGGTTAAGCCGAAGCAGTTCAAGGCCAAGGTGACGGAGCGGCCTGGCGTGGACGGCGCCGGGCCTAACTGGCTGGTCGAGGTCGGGTCGGCGCATCTCAAGGTCTATTGCACGCCGAACGGCGACCGGGAGCTTTACACGATTTCCTACTGGATTGATCGGAAGCGGAAGCGTCTGGTGTTTCCCACATGGGAAAAGGCCATCGAGGAGGCGAAGAAGCTCGGCGGGCAGATGGCTCTCGGCGACATGGGCGTGCCGCAACTGAGCAGCGCAGACTGGGCGGCCTACGCCCGGGCCCGGCAGTTGCTGGACCCGGTCGGCGTGGCCTTGGAGACGGCGGCGGCGGAATATGCGGATGCGGTGCAGAAGCTGGCGGGCCGGGCCTCCCTGAGCGCGGCGGTTGAGTTTTACCTGAAGCGGCACCCCATTGGCACGCAGCCGAAGCGGGTGGCCGAGGTAGTGAAGGAATGCCTGGAGTCGAAGCGGCAGGACCGGCTCAGCGCGCGGTATTTGAAGCAGTTGGAATACGACCTGAACCGCTTCGCGGCGAAGTTCAAGAATTACCTCGGGGACATTTCCGGAGTGACGATCAATGACTGGTTGCGGTCGCTGGACGTGTCGCCCAGGACGCGCAACAACCTGCGCGGCTCGTTTCAGGTGCTTTACAGCTTCGCCAAGGCTAAGCGGTATGTGCCGAAGGACCATGACGAGCTAGACGCGGTTGCGCTGGCGAAGAACCTGGAGGGCGAGATCGGCATCTTCCGGCCGGATGAGTTCCGGGAGGTGCTGGCGGTGGCGAGGCGGGAAATGGTGCCGGCGCTGGTGCTCGGGGCGTTCGCCGGTGTGCGTCACGCCGAGATTCAGCGGCTGGACTGGCAGGACATCCGGATGAAGGCGGGGATCATCGAGATCCGGGCGGCGAAAGCGAAGACGGCCAGCCGGCGGACAATCCCGATCATGCCGAACCTGAAGAAGTGGCTGAAGAAGTATCGCAAGGAGAGCGGGCCGGTTTGCCCGTTCGCCAACCTGACGGAGCAGTTCCTGGATCTGACGGTTGCGGTCAACGAGCGCCGGAGCAAGAAGGACGTCGAGGGCGAGTTCAAATGGCAGCACAACGGGCTGCGGCATTCGTTCATCTCGTACCGAGTGGCGGTGGTGAAGAACGTCGCCCAGGTCGCGCTGGAGGCGGGGAACAGCCCGGCAGTGATCTTCAGCAACTACCGGGAGCTGGTGACGCCGCAGGACGCCAAGGCGTGGTTTGCGATTGTGCCGCCGGCTCGGGGCAAGCGAGCGAAGGGCAAGGGGGCGGCGTAGGGCCAATGAACGCTGCAGGGTTGCCAACGGAAGGGGAGATGCAGGCGCTTAAGCGTGCGCTCAACTCTCTGCTTTGGACGAAGGATGCGCCGGAGGTGCCCGAGGACATGAAAGCGCTGTCGGTCACGGGCGGGCAGTTCGAGACAGCAAGGGTGAACATCCAATGCGTGGCGCATATGGTTGTGGTTTCCGGATTGCTGGCGCGCCGGGGATTCCAGACGGTGACGCGGCGCGGCATGGCGTTCGTCATCGAAAGCAGTCCAGATGGAAACCCGCGGAAAGCCCTACTGAACCAGATCGCCAAGCATTTCTGGTTCACGGTCAAGGGGCATGGCCTGGTGGACTTGAGTTTGCATGGCGAGAAGGAGAGCCCGCTGGTGTATTGCAACAGGACGCCGGGCAACCGGTGGGAGGTGGACTTTGCCGACGATGGGGAGAAGGTTGAGCGGTTCATAAGATCAAAGCGGCAGGGGTGTCTGTATGTGACGCTGGGCAAAAAGGCGGTGAGCCAGGCGGATACAGAGCAGTCATTGGGCGAGTGCTTCGCGCCGGCGAAGAGGGCCGGCATTCAACTCACTTACGGCAAGTTAGTTGATTTCTGCGAGCGGGTGTTGGCGGGAACCCAAGAGCCGCTAGATGGAGGAGCGCAGCCCGAGGTCTGGGAGAAGCTGGCTAGGTAGGTTACTCCAGAGAAGGCGCCGTGCGCGGTGGGCCTGCCCGGCCTGAGGGCTAGAGGGACGCGGCTGGGGCCCGCCGGCGGGGAGGGGCATAAGCACTGTAAGCGCGGCTGGGGGTGTCCGATCGCTGGCTACGTGCATCGCCTCAGGAGGAAGATGGGTATTCTAGTCCGTGGACTGATAATCGTCCTCTGGAGACTATGTTCCGCTGATGCGCAAGCGCTCAGCCGAACTGCAAGAGCTTGGCCGCCGGATTCGGGCGGCGCGCATCGCTTTGGGATTCAGTCAGGAGGAGCTGGCTTACGAGAGCGAAATTGACCGCAGCTACATCGGCGGGGTGGAACGCGGGGAGCGCAACATCACGTTCAATGTGCTGTGCAAGATTGCGGTGGCGCTCAAGTGCGATGTCGCGGCGCTGACGAAAGACCTTCCCCGGAGGCCGCGATGAAGTTTGTCCGGACAGTCGTGGTCTTTGACCGGGGCGGGCTGATGGCCAGCGAGCCGTGGGCGCGCATGCACGAGGCGATTACTGGTGCGGTTCAGAAGATTGTCCACCCGCCGGGAAGCGACCGTTTTGTGATACGGCGCAGGATACCGAAATCAGATGCGCAGGGACGGCCAAGCAAGCAGTGGATGAGAAACGGCGTGGTCCCGATAAAGCGGCAGTTCCTGGCCAACTTGACAGAGGCGGGGTGGCGCGCCGAAATGCCAGTAGGGCTCGGACGCTCAGTGCTGGCCGAGGCAGAACCCACTGCCAAGACCACGCTCAAGGAATTCCCGTCAATGCGAGACTACGGTTTCGATGACGCCCATTGGTGCGAGGTGTTTCGTGAAGGGCTCGGCGACTTTGATTTCTACTCTCAGTCGGCAGATGGATTGCGCTGCGTAGTCGAGTGGGAGACCGGCAACATATCCTCGAGCCACCGATCGATGAATAAACTGTGCTTGGTGATGCTGGCTGGCCTCATCGACATCGGGGTGGTGATCCTGCCGAGCCGCCAGCTTTACCCCCACCTCACAGACCGCATCGGCAACTGGGAGGAGTTGTCGCCATACCTGGCCCTATGGCACCACGTAGGCAATAGTGTTAAGCGAGGCCTATTGGCGGTGACGGTGGTGGAGCACGACGAGCTTACGGATGACGCGGGGGTACCGTTCATTTCGCAGGGCACCGACGGACGTAGCGCCGAGGGCGCGAGCAAGCTACTGTAAAACGAGTGTCTTCTGACGGGTTTGCTCGTTCCCATTCGCCTGAACCTGGTAGCGGTCGGAGCGGTGGCCGTTTTTGTGGCGCAGTTGAAGTGCCGCGCTTTTGAATAGGACGTT
Source organism: Candidatus Paceibacterota bacterium (assembly GCA_035452965.1). Taxonomy (NCBI): domain Bacteria; kingdom Bacillati; phylum Minisyncoccota; species Minisyncoccota bacterium. The sequence continues at coordinate 33,687 of DAOTCE010000037.1, forward strand.
CTTCTCAAGGGCCAACTTCTCAAGATATTCCAGGTCTCCAGCGGTGTCGCGCAGGCGTGCTATGGCGTCGGCGCAGTGAAGTTCAACGCCGATCCAACGACGGCCCAAAAGCTGTGCTGCGACGAATGTCGTGCCGGAACCACCAAATGGGTCGAAAACGAAAGAGCCGGGATCGCTGGCCATCGCAAGGACGCGGTCGAGCAGTTTCAAGGAGAGTTCGTTCGCCTTGCGACGCTTATACTTTTGGTGGCGAACGGGAGGGATGTCGTCCCACACGTCAGCGAGATTGACGCCGCGCGGGTTCATCTTGTTCTTGTAGCCGCCGTAGTCGTGTTTTTCGCCGCCACAATGGCGGCAGGTTTCAATTGGCAGGCGGTCTGGGTGGAAGATCGAGGGCTTGGGGCCTTTGACAAAGTAAAGGAGCGAGTAGTGCGACGGGTACAACCGGCCTTGGATGGGCAGCCGATACGTCATGTTGATGGCGACCCAGTGCCGGAATGTGAGGCGGCTGGCCAGGAAGTCCCCGAGCCGGAGGTTCCATTTGGGCAGGTTGTATACGAAAAACGAGCCGCCGGGTTTGAGGAGCCGTATGGCCTCGTTGATCCAGCGCTTGCTCCAGTCGAGGTACTCCTGATCCTCCAGAGCGTCGTTGATTTTCGAGGAGTAGGATTTTCCGAGGTTGAACGGCGGGTCTGCGAAAAGGAGATCTACCGAGCCAGCCGGCAGCGATGGCATTACCGTTAGGCAATCGCCCTCGTAGAGCTGGCCCAAGTCGGTCTGGAATACTGGCTGCAACGGCACGATACAAGGTTAGTTGGTTCGCTGGAGCGCGCAACAGCAAAGGAGTGTGAAAGGGCGAGGTTGACAAGTGGAGCTGAAGCGCGGGACTCTTTGGCATGCAGCAGGCTGAACCAGGTTTACAGGCAGCGCCACGCAAACCGGCGGCGTCACGGCTGGGAAGCGACAGGCGGCCCCGGCTCATAGCCGAGGTGCTTCAGGCGGGATTCACGCACAAGCTATTTCCTGCCCATCTTCAGCTTATCCCGCACATGAATGAATTGTACGAGATGGAGCTAGCGTCCGCAGAGGCCGGGTTGATGACTAACGAGGAGCTTGTCAGGAATGCCGGCTATTTTGGGCGAGTCGGAGACGAGTGGACGCGGCACTTTCTTATTTGCAGCGGTGAGCCTCTAAGGCTGCCGAAGCACTCCTCCTCGCAACTGCGCTCGTTTTTCGAGAGGAACCAGTTCCGGACTGGCTATGCAACGCATGGGCTGTTTCCTTACCGTGGGAAGTTCCACCCGCAGATGATTAAGGGCGTGCTGAATGCGATGGGGCTTCGGCCTGGCGAAACCGTAGTGGACCCGATGATGGGCTCAGGAACAGTGCTCATTGAGGCGAAGCTTATGGGCATTAAGTCCGTTGGGCTGGATGCAAGCCCGTTCTGCCGGTTCATGGTCCAGGCCAAACTGGATGGATTGACGGTGGCCCTTGAACCCTTGCAGGCGGCCTGCCGGGACAGCAAGGCTGTATTCGAGCACTTCAAGAAGCGCGCTGGCCAGCCGAGTGCGGGGAGCAAGGTTCGGTACTATGCGCCCGCAGAGCCTTGGGATGAGGGCTTAAAGGACGGATCTGGGCCGTTCGCGTATGACGCCAAGTTCGGCGCGCTACCGAAGGGCTGTGAAGCCGCGAAGGTGTATGACTTCCTCCTGCTCGCATACTTGGACAGCGCTGGCTATAGCGAGCGCAGTGAGAGAAAGGCCCCCTACGATCAGTTCCACGCGATCTTGGAGCGGTACTACTTCGTAGCCAGGAAGATCCAGAACGTGCTCGGCGGGTTCGAGTCAGAGATGGCCGAGGCCACGGCAGTTCGGGGTGACGCGAGGAAGCTGCCACTCGAGAATGAGTCCGTGGAGGGCGTTCTGTTCTCTCCACCGTATAGCTTTGCAATCGACTACCTGGAGAATGACTCCTTCCATCTAAACTACTTGGGCGTGGATTTGGAGGAGCTGCGTAAGGGGATGGTCGGGCTTCGCGGCGGATCATTGCGGGAGAAGTTTGAACTGTACCGTGAGGACATGGAGCAAGTGATGGCCGAGTGTGCCAGGGTGCTCAGGCCGGGACGTTTCTGCACGGTTGTGGTCGGCACAAACAACAACCAGTTGGGTAAGATTCTCGGCACGCCAGCCGAGGAGGTGACGGGCATTGACGAGCTGATTTCAGATTGGGCGCGCGGGCATGGGCTGCAGCGCGTGCGGAAGCTGCACCGGCAGATCCATGGGATGTCTAACACGATGCGGACGGAGTACATTGTGTTCTTCCAGAAGGGCTGAAGCCTTCCAGATTCCTGCTTTTCTTCCGCTGAGATTTGAGGGTGTCCGTAGCCCGGAGGGTGGCTACGTCTTCAACCGAGGCGGGTTGCCAGGCGGCGGTCCTCGCGTCGGGCGCTGGTGGGGGCGGGGGTCGTCACCAGATTAATTTTCTGGGTTGGACAGCCTTTGTCCTAGGGGGCTGATACTTTGGGAGGCATGAACATCATTAATCAGCGAGAAGTTTTGAAGCGGATAGCGGGGGTGCGGTTGTTGTCGGCCAAGGCGCTGGGGCTGGCGCTGCAGGCGCCGGTGTTCGTGTGGGATATGCCTCCCGAAGGACGAATTTACAGCAAGGAGGAGCTGGAATTTCTCAATACCAGCGTTCTGGAGCCGGGGACGCAGTGCCCGAAGTTGCTACCGTTTCCTTTGTTTCGCGTAGCGACCTGGGCGGGCTTTGATTTGTGGTTCCACACCGGGACGATGTCGCTGACGTGCCTGAGTTACACACGGCCGGGGGATTTGGGGGTTGAGGATGAACCGAAGAGCGAATCGCTGTTCGAGCACGAATACCGCTGGGTGCTGGAGGAGGGAAGCGTGCAGGGGGAAGGCGCGGCGCCGACACGTATCAAGGGCCGTTTGACTGCGATGGTCGATTGGAAGCCGGTGCCGGAAGGGAAGGTCCTGGCGATGAAGGAGAAGGACCCGAAAGGTTTCGAGGGGATGTTCATGGAGCCGCTCCGTAACTTGCAGGGTTTCCTTTTCGATATGGAGTACCCGGGGAACGTAGTGGTGAAGGTGGAACCGGCGGAGAAGCCGGGCAAGAGCGTGGAGTGGCGGCTGGCACGGACGCATTACTGCATTTTGCGGCGGGGGGATGCGCGGGCGTGCCAACGCCAGGCGACTGGCCCGAGCGAAGAGCAGATCGTGCGGGCGGCCCATTGGCGCAGGGCGCATTTCCGGCGGCTGCGGAGTGCCGTGTTTACGCAGAAGCGAGGGCAGCTCGTGGCGGTGCGGCATGCCTGGGTGGGGCCGGCCGAGTGGAAGGGGAATGACGGCAAGGTTTACAGGGTGGTGACCTTTGAGCGAGGCGAGGCTGGGCACGCTGAGAACTGAAGCGAGCGAGACGCGGCTGGTATGGGAACCGTTGAAACGGCTCAGCGCAGGGGGCCGCTTCACACCGCGCTGAAGCGTGTTAATGAGAGCGGCTGTAACGGCCAGCGTTCGCTGTGCCGCGTGGTTTGATTCAGCGTCCGCGGCGTGGCTTGCGCGCATCTTGGGCCGGCATTCCGTCCAGCAGTTGTGGTTTGCGCTTGGGGAGTGAGCGGCCGGATTTTGATTCAATGATCTTGTTGGTGGCATGTGAGCAGTCGCTCAGGATCTGCGCAACCAATTGGTAGCAGTTGTTGCCTGCGTCATTGGAACTCACCGCCTCATTGAGGCGATGGCCCCACTTTTCCAGCAGATCCTCGAATCCGTCCATGGGTTCAACAACCTCGCCGATGGCTTTGGTGATCCGGTAGCCAAAGAGGTCCACTGCACCGACCTCGTTGGCGGCCAAGGCCGATAGGGCACCTCTGGTGATATTCATCACACAGGCCGCTATGATCGCCGGGACGTCGAAGTACGACAGGAACAGGAGGTTTGGGTCCTTGGGATTGATGGACTGGCAGCGCTCGAAGGTCTCCCGGGTGTAGGGCTTGTGGCGCGCGTCGAGAATGGGGGCACTGATGTCGTTCTTCATCAGCCACTCGAAGTTAACCCCGGTACGCATGGCAATTTCGCCGCCGAGGGATTCCGCCAGCGGGAGTTTGCAGAGCTCAATCTTCTGGATGGTGACGGGGGAGCGTTTGACCAGGCGCGCCATTTCCTTTTGCGTCATGTCGGGGCCGATGGTGTGCCGGAGGATCGCCAGCGTGTGCTTCAGAGGTGATGGTTTCATAACGGGCATACCATATACGCAATAAACCTACGTGTCAACGTTGCCCGCATACGCATTGCGTGTATGCTCGCAGGCACGCAGATGAACGCCAGGTGGGCCGGCATGCAGGCAAGCGTTTTTTTCGGGAAAAGTGGCGGCTCCTGACGGCCCGTGACGGCTGGTGACGGTTCCTGACGGTGGCGCCGGCGGCGGCCTGGGCGGCGTGGCCAACGTGGTGGGTATGGTCGAGGCGCGCGCGAGCGGGCGGTGGGCGGCGGAGGGGGCACCTGGGGGACGCCTAGGGGTGCTAAGGGGCACTCCGGGGGCGCTGAGGATCTGGTTAGTAGCGCGGCTGCTGAGAGGGCAGCTATGGTGCGCGGGCTGGGAATGAACCCGTGTGCAGGCAAGTGCGTTGGTGGTGAAAGCAGAAAGCGTGAAGGAAATGACGAAAAGTGAAAAGTGGGTTTCAGGCCCGTGGAATAAGGGTCTGGTTGAGGTCGCGATTTTCGGCGCCGGATGGCGGTCGAAAACCGTCAACAGTTTTCTGAAATATTTTTGTGCGCAAGAACTGTGGTCACGGGTGGTTGCTTTCGCATGCCTTCGCATGCGTGCAGGTGGTGCTTTTGGCACCCCGATTGGTTGCGAAAAAAAGGCTTTATAACAGGTGCGCGCGCGAATGGTCAGGCGGGCTGAGCAGCGCGGCGTGAAGTGAACAGATGGGTTGAACAATGATGACGATGCAAGCGAATCAAGTGGTGGCGACCGGAACGCAGAGCGTGCCGGTCGAGGAGTTCATCAACAAGAGCGAGGTGGCGCGCCGTCTGAAGAAGACGGTTCGCTGCATAGATAACTGGATGTCGAGAGGCATCCTTCCCTACTACAAGATCGGGCGCTCGGTGGCGTTCAAGTGGAGCGAGATCGAAGCCGCGCTGGCCAGGACGTGCCGGGTCTGCAGAGGTTGAGAGTTGAGGGTTGATGGACCCGAACACTGGCCGATGAACTCCAGGGAAAAAGGCAAGCGCGGTGAGCGGCAGTGGCGCGACGCACTTCGTGCGCACGGCTACATGGCACGCCGCGGCCAACAGTTTTCCGGCTCGCCAGAATCCCCTGACGTTATCTGCGAGGAGCTGGCCTGGTTGCATTTCGAAGTCAAAGCGGTCGAGCGGCTCAATATCGAGGATGCGATGGAACAGGCGCGACGCGACGGCGTCGGCAAGGTGCCGGTGGTCGCGCATCGCAGGAGGTTCTGCCCGTGGCTGGTGACGATGGATGCCGAAACATTTTTCAAATTCCTGCGCGGGGATTTCACAGGAGGCAACGGAGGCAACGAAGGCCGGAATGGGACCGATGGGACGAATGGCCAATCGCAAATGGCCAATGGCAAAACGGGTAGCCCTGAGCACTGGACCCAGCGGAGGGATTGAATTTGGGGGCGCATTGGCGTGCGTTCCCAGCGACAGAAAACAACAAACGACAGAAAGAGAACAAACGAATGAAGATCAAGAATAACAATGGGAACTTCGAGCCCTGCCCGGAGTTCACGGGCAAGGGTGTGTGTGTGGACGCGACGCCGCTGCGCAAGCAGCAGAGTCAGTTTGGCGAACGCGATGTGTTCAAGCTCGTGTTCGAGGTGGACCTGTTGAAGGACGACGGCAGCCGATACTGCGTCTGGTCGAAGAGCTTCACGCCCACCCTGAATGAGAAAGCAAACCTGCGGAAATTTGTGCGGGGCTGGTTCGGACGCGACTTGACCAAGGCGGAGCTGGATGACTTCGACACGGAATGTCTGATCGGCAAGGCGGCCCAGCTCGTGGTGGTCCAGGAGCACAAGGACAGTGACACCTACGCCAACATCGCGGCCTGCACGCCGGACAAGTCGGGGGCGCCGTTGCAGCCGTCGGGGAAGTATGTGCGGGTCAAGGACCGCCAGGCGAACGGCGCTGGTGCTGCGACGGGCGCCGGAGCCGCGCAGGGAACGTATCGGCGGGCTGAGCAGGCAGCGGGCGATAGTGGCGACCTGGGCGCGACCAAGATCCACGTGGGCCGGTGCAAAGGGCTGGAGGTTCGCGACCTGGCCCCGGAGCAGGTGCAGGCGCTGATCGAGAAATGGTTGCCGACAGCGAAGGCGAATCCGAAGCCGTTGGCGGATGACAAGCGGCTGATTGCGGCGCTGGATTGGTGGGCCGCAGAGCGGGATGAACTCGCGGACAACGTTCCGTATTGAACCGCGATACCGAAGTTCGGCCTCCCAATGCGAGCCACGCGAATGAAATTGGCCCCTCTCCCTACTCTCTCCCCGGTGCGAGCCGCACAGGCCAACCCGGGGAGAGGTAGGGCCCAGCGGGTGAGTCGGTCGTTAGATGATGAGTATCGCAACGGCGGCGCCATTCGCGAGGACCGCGAGTGGGGTCGAGACCTGGTAACTGAGATGGCGATGCTCTCGTGCCGGCCGGATGTGCTGGCCAATGAGCTGAGGTGCATGGGCATCACGCCCGACGGTGATGAAGTGCTGGACGACTAAACAACTATGCAAACGATTTTTTTCGACATTGAAACGTGCGCTCTGCCGGAGGCAGAGATCGCAGCGATGATGCCGCCCTTCGACCCGGCTGAGGTGAAGACGGGCAATCTGAAGGACCCGGACAAAATCGCCGCCAAGCTGGCGGAAGCGGAGATGAATCACCGCCGCGATTTTGTCGAGCGCGCGGCACTGGACCCTTTGACGGGTCGGGTGGTCGCGATTGGGATGCTTTACCTGGCCGGCGGCAGATTCGATGTCATCGGCCACGATGACGAGGCGCAGACGCTGCGCGAGTTCTGGCAGGCCTGCCGCGGCGAGATGGGCCGCGTTCACCAGATGGTGGGCTTCAACATCTACCAGTTTGATCTGCCGTTCCTTTTCCGGCGGTCGTGGAAGCATCGGGTCGAGATGCCGTTCGGCATCCGACGCGGGCGATACTGGGCCGACGAGATGGTTGACCTGCGCGACAACTGGCAGCTCGGCGACCGCCAATCGCGTGGTTCGCTGGACAGTATTTCCAAACATCTCGGGCTGGGTGCGAAGAACGGTGACGGGAAGCAGTTCGCCGAGCTGTGGCGCTCGGATCGCGACAAGGCCGTCGCGTATCTGCGGAACGATGTGGAGCTGACGGCGCGGGTTGCCGGCGTGCTGGGTGTGACGCCGATGGTCGCAGAGGAGCTGGCGTATTGAAAGGAAACCACCGATGAACACGAACGGACACGGATTGCCCCTCACCCCCGCCCCTCTCCCCATCGGATGGGGCGAGGGGAGAATTTCAATTTATGCGCTGCTACCCAGGGCGGCGCTCGTTCCTCACTTGCCCTGGGCTGATTTCGTCTTGCCCCGTTGGGGCGGCAGTTACAGCCGGCTGACGCCGGCTGAGTTGTGGAGTTGAAGCTATGAACGAGCGGGAACAATTGGCTACGAGCAAGGCTTACACGTCGAAGCGGTTCGTCGTGCGCGGGGATTTCGGGGCGATGGCGCTTGGTGACCTGCAAGGCGCAAAGCGCCACGTGTCGAAACGGATCTGCCGAGACCATACCTGGGTGATGGCGAAATGGTCGCGGCGATGCACGGTGTGCGGCCTGGTCGAGGATCGGTGAAGGGTCTTCACAGAAGGCAACTAAGGAAACGAAGAGCGAATGCATCAGATGGACCTGAATGAAACCACAATGCAGGGGGCCACCATTGGGGCTCTCCCCGACGAGGGGAGAGCCGTTCGTCCGCGCTGGACTCCTGAGCAACTGGCGAAGATGGAAGCGCCGATTGATGAAGGGAGACGGTTTGTGGCGGCGGCCCTGGCCGGTCGGAACTGTTTTCTGACCGGCATGGCCGGCACGGGCAAGAGCACGCTGTTGCGGCGCTTTATCGAAGAGTGCCTGCACAGCACGAACATCCAGCGCGTTGACGTTACCGCGCCGACCGGCGTGGCGGCCTTGAACGTGGGCGGCATGACGATTCACCGGTTTTGCGGGATGATGCTGGGGCCGCAGGCGGGGCAGTCGAATGAAGAGTACTTCGCCCTGCTACAGCGCGACCCGCGGCGGTCGATTCTGGCGGGGTTTAACCGGGTGCGGCGCTGCGAAGTCCTGGTCATTGACGAAGTATCCATGCTCCAGGGCCGACATTTTGACTTTGTCGAATTTCTGTTCCGGCGACTGCGGGGCCGCGATGAACCTTTTGGCGGGTGCCAGGTGATCGCCACCGGTGACTTCCTGCAACTGCCGCCTGTCCGGACCAGCGAGAGCGAGCCTTATGACTGGGCATTTCGGACGCCGGCCTGGGCGGCGGCCGAGTTCAAGACCGTGGTGTTAGACACGGTCCGGCGGCAGGATGAGGCGTCGTTCGTCCAGGCGCTGGCCAGCTTCCGGGTTGGCCGCGTGTGGGGCGAGTGTGCCCGTCTGCTGCAATCGCGGGTGCGGCGCAATCCGCCGGCCACCATGCCGCGCCTGTTTACTCACAACGCCCAGGTGGACAGGTGGAACGCATTCCAGCTTTCCGAGCTGCCGGGCGAGGAAAGCGTGTTGGAAGCCGAGCAGAGCGGTCCGGAGCACCAACGCGAGTTCCTCGTCAAGAATCTGCTAACCCCGGAGACGTTGCGGGTGAAGCCCGGAGCGCTCGTTATGTTCACCGTGAACAAGAACGAGCCGGACCGGCGCGAGCCGTTGTTCGTCAACGGGCAGATTGGCACGGTCGAGGCCGTCGAGCCCGGCAGGGTGGTGGTGCGCACTGGCGGCGGGGTGCTGAGGGTCGAGCGGTTCGCCTGGCGTTTTGATGCGCAGGACGACAGCTCGGCGGCCTTCAGCCAGTTCCCGCTACGGCTGGCATGGGCGATGACAATTCATAAGGCGCAAGGGTTGACGCTGGATTCGGCGTTCCTGGACATCCGCGCCGCCCGGGAACCGGGCCAGGCCTATGTTGCCGTGTCGCGAGTGCGGTCGCTGGCGGGGCTGAATTTCAAGGAGTGGTTCAAGGGGGTCCACGTGGCGCCCGAGGCAATCGAGTTCTACAGGGCGATGGCGGCTTAGACACGAGACACGAATTTCACGAATTTTCACTAAACACGCATGAAGACACTCATTGAGGGCCGGACGGGACTGAACGAGGCCATTGGCGGCCAGGAACTATGTGCCTGGCAGCCGACGCGCGGCGTTGTTTGGGTGCAGACCCGCAATCCGAAGCACGCGCGGCGGATGGCCCAGCGCGGCGACAGCCGATTGGTCGCGCGCGGCGTAGCCGGCGGCTACCTGAAGACCTTTGAATTCCGGCGGTCCCTGACGTGGGGAATGCGACTGATGAAACGATACATGTCCGACGTAGCGGCGACTAATGAGGGGTTGGGCCGCGCCAATTGCCCTACGGCAAGCCGGAAGTGCCCGGTTGGCAGAGGACAGGGTGACAGGCTGGCGGCGCAGGCCGCGGCCTGAAATGAGCACTAGGACGGTCGCTAACGCGCATGCGCCCGAGACGAACCATTCCCGTCAGACGCGGCCGGCCCATGTTTTGGCGCGGGTCGGCGGTGACAGCGAAGCTGTATCCGGGGTTGGCGAGGAAGCTTTCGTGCCATGGCCGGCGCGAAGAGGTGCTGGCTGGCATTTGGGCCGGGAAGGGAACGAAGGAAATTGCGGCTGACCTGGGCATCAGCGCCAAGACGGTGGAATACCACCGGGCGATGCTGTTTAGCGTCTTTGGGGTGCGCGACACGGTCAGCCTGTGCCGGCGCGCGCTCTTGGCAGGGGTCATCCATCTGGATGGCCGGCGGGATGAGCAGGGCAGGCAACTGAGATGAGAGGTCTTCATGACTGAAGCTTTGATGGAAATCGAAAATGGCTTGGAGAGCACCCCCCAGCGCGTTAACGGGGAGTCTGAGGGGTCTGCTTTGGAGCGGTTTACTGCGCGGCTGGGTGAAGACGTCTTCTTCGTCCCGTGCGAGTGGGGCACGAAGAAGCCGCTGGTGACCTACGTTGAGCGGCCGTTCGAGGGAACGAAGACGCCGGCTTACCAGGCGCTGTTTGAGGTCGAACCGACCAACATCGCTGTTTACCTGGGCAAGGCATCGGGCGGGCTCTGCGCGATTGATTTTGACGCGGATGAGGATTTGGCCGCGTTCCTGGCGGCCAATCCGAAGCTGGCGGGCACAATGCAGTCGCGCGGGAGCCGCGGCGGCATGGTCTGGCTGCGGATCGAGGGGGACTACCCCGAGAGCTGCAACCCGGAACACAAGCGCTTTGAATGGCGGGCGGACAGGCGGCTTTCGACCATCTACGGCCTGCATCCGAAGGGGATGGAGTACAGCCTGGTGGTTGATGCCGCGCCCGTGACCTTGCCGTTCTCAGAAATCGTGTGGCCGGCGGAATGGGAATTGCCGTGGCTGAATGGGGGCGACGGAAAGCTGCGGCTGCTTTACGGAGAACCTTTCTACACCAATGACAAGGGCGCGCTGACGGGTATCAACGAGGCCTATTGGGCGGGATTGCACGCGTCGGAGAATGAAATCCTGTTCGAGAAGGATGAGAAGGCGTTTTACGCCTACGCGGGCGACACCGGGCTTTACGCGGTCGAGTCGGATGATGGGATTCGGACGAAGATCTCAGGGCGGATGCTGGAGGCATCGCGCCAGGCGAACGTGTTCGACCTGCAGAAGCGGCGCACAGCGAAGACGCTGAACAGCGTCATCTCGCATTTGCGCGGGATTGTGGAACAGGAGAAGCCGTTCGCCGAGCGGCGCAAGGTGATCCACCTAGCCAACGGGGTGATTGTCTTCAACGGAGCGGACGCGGAGTTGCGGCCGTTCTCGCCGGAATACCGGTCGCGGCACCGGTCGCCGATCGCTTTCGACGAGAACGCGAAGTGTGAGCGGTTCCTCAACGAGCTGGTCCTGCCCGCGGTGGATCCCGAAGACGTCGAGCTGTTGCAGAAGTTCGCCGGCATGTTTCTGCTCGGCTACAACCGCGCCCAGCGATTGCTGATCCTGGACGGCGAGGCCGGGCGGGGCAAAACGCAGTTTGCCAACGTCATGCAGGGGGTGGTTGGCATGGCCAATGTGACGCAGCTTCGCACGAAGCACCTCGCCGAGCGGTTTGAGCTGTTCCGCTATCTCAAGCGGACCCTGTTGGTGGGCGTGGACGTGGAAGCGGATTTCCTGAGCACCAAGGGCGCCGCCGTGCTGAAGGGGTTGGTCGGCGGCGATTGGTTCGACGCCGAGCAGAAGGGCGGGACTGGCAGTTTCCAACTGCAAGGCACGTTCAACGTGATGATCACGTCCAACGCGCGCTTACGGGTGCGCTTGCAGGGGGATGTTGGGGCGTGGGCGCGGCGGTTGAACATCGTGCGGTATGAAGCGCCGCCGCCGGCGAAGAAGATCAACGATTTTGGGGCTTACCTCGTGCGGACCGAGGGCAGCGGCATTTTGAATTGGGCGCTCCTGGGCGCGCAAATGGTGCTGAGCGAGATCCCGGACGATGGCGGCGATTTGAAGCTGACGGCGCGCCAGCGCGGGATTGTGGATTCCTTGCTCGCCGAGAGCGACAGCCTGCGACACTTCCTCCAGGACCGGGTTATCGCCGACAGCTACGGCGATTTGACCGTGACCGAGCTGGTCGAGGGCTACGGCGCGTATTGCCCGGAGCGCAAGTGGCAGCCGTTGCCGATTACCGAGGTCCATAACAAGCTGGAAGGGCTGATGCTGGAGCTGTTCGGCGTGACCAAGCGGCATGACGTGAAGCGCGAGGACAAGAACCAGCGCGGGTTTAGCGGGGTGAAATTCCTGACGGAGGGGGAGACTTTGCAGTCGGCCACCATATGAGCCTGGACGTGAAAAAGCTCGAGAAGGTGGTGGACCTGGCCGACGGGGTGAAGCGGGCACGGTGCCCGGCCTGCGCCGAAAAGGGGCAGGACAAGAAGGGCGAGCACCTCCGGATTGCGGCCGATGGCAAGTTCGGCTGCTGTGTGTTCCCGGGCGACCGCGAGCACCGGAAGCGGATCTATGCCCTGGCCGGAGAGCGGGGGCCTCGGGCGATCAGGGTCAGGGTTGCGGGCGTCACGGTTGCGCCGACGGTCCAGTCCGGGATTCTCGGACGCCTCGGACGGGTGTTTGGAAGTCCAGCGGGCACCTATAGTACTATAGGCGGCTCGGACGCCTCGGACGGGGTCCGCGAAGTCCAGAACCAGGAATGCAGCGTGCAGGATGAGCCCCGGACGCCTCGGACGGGTGTTTTGAAGTCCAGCGACGGTTCTGCGTTGGTGCTGGAGCTTCCTTTGGGAGAATCTCGGACGCCTCGGACGCCTGTTGAAAACTCTCACGTGTATCTTGAAGAGGTTCCTGTAGAGGAGTGTACTAATGCGAGCACGCAAGAAGAGTTTCGGGAGGGCGTCCGAGGCGTCCGAGAAGGGGGGGCGGCTGTGGAGCCGCCGAAAGCCGCTGAAGGGGGGGCCAGGCTGCCGTTCTTCACCGCTGACGGGACGCTGAGGATCCCATTCGACTCGCCGGAGCGGTATCACTGGTGGAAGCCGCCGCATGACCAGCGGTTGCGGGTGAAGGAAATCATCGCCGAGCTACGGGCTCGGCAAGAGGAGGTTGAAAATGGCGCTGGCTTTTGAGCAACAACCGCGTGAGAGCGATAAGGCGTTCGCCGCGTTCAGTTTGTATCTGAGCCTGGGGGCCGAGCGGTCCACCCGCGAGGTGGGGAAGCAGTTGGGAAAGAGTGAGGGTTTGGTTGAGCGCTGGGCCGCGAAATTTGACTGGCGGAGCCGGGTGGCGGCGCACGCGGCGCACCTGGCGGTGGTCGAGCGCGGAGCGATCGAGGCCGCGGCGCGAAGCAAGGCCGCGGAGTGGGCGGCCCGCGAGCACCAACTCCGTGAAACGGAGTGGGCGATGCACGAGCGGGCCATCGCCGCCGCGAAGCGGGGGCTGGATGCCTACATGGCCCGCGAGAAGGTGTATGCCAACCTGGCGGACATCGCCCGGATGCTGGAGATCGCCAGCAAGCTGGGGCGGCTGGCGACGGGGCTCGGCACCGACGGCGATCGGCGCAAGGGCGACGAGCTGCCGGCGGTGCGGGTGGAGGTGACGGTCGCGCTCGAGAAGATCTATGGCGAACCACTTCCTGGGGAAGTGGTGGACGTCGAGGTCGTTAGAGGGCAGCCTCCGGCGCAAAACAGGGTTTTGGCGGCGCAAACAGGCATTCCGGTGTCGCAAACAGGGGAATTGGGTGCGCAAACAGGGAATCCGGGGTCGCAAACAGGGGAGGTCGGCACGTGACGCCCTGGGAGCGCTATTTCCTTGTCGGGCGGCGGGCTGGGTGCCCGAAGGACCAAATGGACCGGTTCCAAGCGGCGGATGTTGTCCTGCAGAGCCGCCAGCTCGCCGCCTCGGCGGCGGCGCGGCTGTGCGACCGGGCCGACGGGCCGACGGCCGTCGGCTACGGCGGGGCCCGAGGCGGCGGCAAAAGCCATTGGCTTTTGGCGCAGATGGGTGCCGATGACGCACAGCGCGTGCCGGGGTTGAAGTGCCTGCTGCTGCGAAAGGTTGGCAAAGCCAACCTGGAGCACTTCGAGGACCTGCGGCGGAAGCTGTTTGCGAACCTGGGGCATCAGTTTTCGGCCTTCCGGGGGATCCTGACCTTCGACAACGGTTCCCGGATCATCGCGGGCCATTTCCAGAACGAGAAGGACATTGATGCCTACCTGGGGCTGGAATACGACGTAATTGGGATTGAGGAGGCCACGACGCTCACCGCGCGGAAGTATCAGGATATCACGACGTGCTGCCGCACGTCGAAGCCGAATTGGCGCCCGCGCATCTATTCGACCACGAACCCCGGCGGTGTTGGGCACGGGTGGTACCGCAAGCGGTTCATCGAACCGTGGCAGCGGCACGCGGAGAGCGAGACGCGGTTTATCGCGGCGCGCGTGACCGACAACCGGTGGAACAACCCGGAGTACATGCGCGTTCTCGAGGGCCTGACTGGCTGGCAGCGGCGGGCCTGGCTGGATGGGGATTGGGACATTGCGGCGGGGCAGTTCTTCACGACGCTGCGTCGGGAGGTGCATATTGTGTCGGACTTTGATGAGACCAGGGCGCGGGAATGGTTTTGCGCCCTGGACTACGGGTTCACCCATTACACGGTCGTGCTGCTCGGGTGCACGGATGGGGATGGCAACCTGTTCGTGGTGGATGAGCACGCGGAGCGGCTTTGGTTGCCGCAGCGGCACGCGCCGGCCATCGCGGCGATGCTTGCGCGGCATGCAATCTCCAATCGCAGATTGGAGATTGCGGACCTGAAGAGGTTTGTAGCCGGCGCGGATGTGTTCAGTCGGCAGAGCGACGGGTCGACCGTCGCGTCGCAATACGGCAAGCTGGGCATCACGTTGAAGCCGGCGAATATGGAGCGGGTGAGCGGGTGGGCGGAGATGCTGCACCGGTTTGGTGATCCGGCGAACGGAGTGAAGCCACGGTTGTTCATCCACGAGCGGTGTGCACGGCTCGTGGAATGCCTGCCGGCGCTCCAGCACGATCCGAATCGGCCTGAGGACGTGCTGAAAGTGGACTGTGACGAAGATGGCGCTGGCGGTGACGATGCCGCCGACGCGCTGCGGTATCTGGTGGCGACGAAGTCGCGGACCGTGACGCAGCGGAAGCTGAGAGGGCTGTGATTACCGAGGGCTAGAGGAGCCCCTCGTAGTCACCTGGCATCCCCCGCAACTGAGCGGAGCAGCGCCTTGGGGACGGTGTCGTCTTCCGGCTTGAAGAAAACAACCTTTCCTGCCGGCTTCTCAATCCTCAAGCAGCCGCAATCGGGGCACTGATAAATGGCCGTCACCAAGCGCTGGTCATAATACTCTGCCTGTTCACAAGACTCGGTGAAGCGGTTCCAGTCTTCGTCGGCAACCATGCGCGCCTTGTATGGAATGTCATCTGTGGTGTCTGACAAAATCTTCCCGCAAAGGCACATGAATTTCATGGCGTGCGCCTTCAGTGTAAGCGGAAGAATGAGGAGCGCAACGGAAAAGGCGGAGCCCCCCTGGGGGACGGCAGGGGGGCGAGCATTGGGGGTTGGGTGGGGGAGCGAACGGGAGCAGCAAGCCGAATGACGGCGCGGGCCTTGGCACCCGCAAGGGCCGTGACGGCGTGAGGCTTGCGGCGGGAGTGAGCGGTTTGGGGTTGGTCCTGTTCGCGAGCAGAAGAAAATCCCCGGCCGGAGCCAGGGATGTGTGACCTACGCGGCCACCGGCTGGGGCTCGGGCGCGGGGGTGGTCTCGGGCTGGGCGGCGGGGCGGGGCTTGGTGACGCCGGCGATGAACCTCTCGGCCAGCTTGGTGGCACTCTCCAGGGAGCGGCAGGGATAGGAGCGGACATCC